>JALVEJ010000001.1 GCA_027031025.1 Flavobacteriales bacterium
TCTGCTTGGGGGTGTCAAAATGATTGAAAATCCACTTAGAACCTTTAAAATTTTTGCGATGACGATTGATAAATTTTCCGGCTTCAAAATGCGGTTTTAAATAATAGGCATCAGCATCCCAAAATATTTGTGCTTTGCCGTTTTTTACTAAATTTTGGATAATAGCGGTTTGGTTGGTCGATAGTGCGTTGAATCCGGCAAAAATGATTTGGTTTTCAGAAAATTGCGTTAAAAAATCTTCTATCCGGCCGGCAACATCCCGGCTTATCATGCCTGAATAAGCTTTGTTTTGTTGGTGCAGTGTTGATTTCAAATTTTGATACAAATCAAATAACGAAGCATAAAATTTGAGATAATCCGTAATCATTTTAGGACTATCGGGTTTGAGTTGCCAGTCTTCTATTTTTTTGACTTCATTGATATAGGTAAAAACCGCTTTAGCATCGACATTAAAGGCGTCTATCTCGTTAAAATCATTTAGAACCGCCGGCGCCCACCGGATAAATTCGTCAAAACTTTGGGCATGGTCGCCATAGTGTTCTTTATAAGTTTGAAAAAAATCGAACAACAATTCCAACCATTCTGTTTGCCGGTAAGTTGACAAATCTTCGATAAAGCCTTCCAAAGTCATTATCCGTGGCGATAAAACCGGTTTGTTAAGTTTTTCTACCAAGGCTTTTTTAAGAAACAAGCCCGAACGTTTGTTGGGTAAGACGACAATTTTTTGATGTAAATCCGGTGTTTGGATTAATTCGGCGGCAATTTGTTCTAAAAATTTAGGCATATAATAAGATTGTCAAATGAAATGTAAAGTTAATAAGAATTCTTGATTTAGCCCTGTCATACTTTCAATATTAAAAAAAAATCGGTTGTTACTACAAACAATTAAGTAAGTTTTCTGCAAGTTTTATATCTTTGACCGGTTATTATGTTGGAAAATGCTAAAAAAATTTGAAAATTTTGTCAAAAGCCATCTACGTGCTTTGTCTGTCCCCGGATTTTCGGGCATGTCCTTATATGAGCTACTCAAATTGTATTGGGATGGTATAATCAACGGTTTTATAACGGTTCGTGCCGGTGCCATCGCTTATAGTTTTTTTATGGCGATTTTTCCTTTTTTATTGTTTACCATGACTTTGATTCCGTTGGTTCCCATTGACGGATTTCAAACGGATTTTATCGCGTTTATTCATGATATTTTACCACGAAAAACCATTGATGTTATAGATAATATTATTTACGATATTGCTACCAAACCCAAAAAAGGTTTGATGTCATTTAGTATTGCATTATCGGTTTTATTCATGGCAAATGGTGTTAATGCCATTTTAACGGGATTTGAAGAATCCGTGCATAAATTCATAGACCGGAGAAATTTGTTTAAGCAATATATGATTGCATTAGGTATATCCTTACTTTTGGTTACCATCTTATTTATCACGGTTATCGGTATTATTTATTTTGAAATTGTGGTGGTTTACAATCTGAAAAAACACGGGTTGATACATGATTATAATTTCTGGACTGTTTGGGGCAAAAATCTATTTTACCTTTTGATGATTTTAATTTCGGTATCGGTTTTGTATTATTTTGGCACGAAGGAAGGCAAAAAATTACGATTTATATCGCCCGGTAGCATCATGACAACTTTTTTAGCCGTCATCAGTTTTTATTTTTTTCAATTTTATATCGAACATTTTGCTCGTTACAATCAACTTTACGGTTCTATCGGCGCTTTTTTGATTATTTTATTAATGATTTGGCTCAATGCTTTGATTTTATTACTGGGACACGAACTCAATATGGCTATTCTAAAACTCAAAAATAATCAGAAAAACACTTTGGAACAATCTTTGAAATAACAGCGGCAGAAATAGTTATGTACTCATGCCATGTAAGTTAAAAAAATAACAGCGCAATTAAATTTGGTATGCGCCTAAATTTTATGTAAATTTGAATTATTAATTTTTAAAAATAGAATCCTTATGAAAAAATTATGGTTACTCAGTCTGATTTTATTATCTTATTTTAATGTAAACGCACAAGATGTCATAGGAAAATGGAAAACTATTGATGACGAAACCGGTAAACCCAAGTCTATTATCGAAATTTATAAAGACGGCGATAAATATTACGGTAAAATCGTGCAACTTTTAACCGAAGAAAATAAAGATGGCGTATGCCGGACATGCGAAACCGAATACAAAAACAAAAACATTATCGGGTTGGTTATATTAAAAGATTTGGAAAAAGATGGTGATACGTATGAAGATGGTGAAATTATGGACCCCAAAAACGGCAAAACTTACAGTTGTTATATTGAATTAGTTGAGCCGAATAAACTGAAAGTTCGTGGCTATATCGGTTTTTCTTTGCTGGGACGAACCCAATATTGGTATAGAGTGCAGGATTGATGTTAAATTTTAGAATTTAGAAATTAGAATTTAGATTTTTATAATCAAATTATTTATTATTGATAACTTATGAGAAAATTTCTTTTATACTTTATTTTAATCATCGGATTAATATTCGGCGGCATATTTGCTTTTGATTATTATGTGCCTTATAGTGATGGTTGGCGAGCCGGAAAGTTAATCAAATTCAGTCACAAAGGTGTTATCATCAAAACTTGGGAAGGACAACTCAGTACCGGTATTGGGCAAGACCATTTATGGAATTTCTCTGTTGAAAAAAAAGATAAATTAGTCATTGAAAAAATGGTTGATTACCAAGGACGCGGGGTAAAAATCCGTTATATCGAACGTTTTTGGAAAATACCTTGGTTGGGTGATACAAAATATTTCGCCAAAGAAATCGTTTTGGATAAAGATGCCGAAGAATTAGGAAATTAAATTCCGGCAATTTTTTTAAATACCGACGATGAAAAAATACCTTTTTTTAGCAATTATTCTGAGTTTTCAAATTTTAAGTGCCCAAACCGCCCGGCATTATTCCAACGAATTTTTAAACATTGGCGTAGATGCACGCAGTTTGGCAATGGGTAATGCCGTGGTAGCCAATATCGCAAACGGAACAGCCGGCTATTGGAATCCCGCAGGATTAACAAGCGTCAATAACCGGCAACTCAATTTGATGCATGCCGCTTATTTTGCCAATATCGCCCAGTATGATTATTTGTCTTATGCCAATCAATTGGACACCAAAACCGGTTATGGCGTGTCATTGATTCGTTTCGGTGTCGATAATATTATGAATACAACCCAATTGATTGATAGTCAAGGAAATATTGATTATGATCGCATTAGTTATTTTTCTGCCGCCGATTATGCATTGAGTTTTTCGGTAGGACGAAAAAATCTTTTGAAAGGTTTAAATGTCGGCGCGACAGCCAAACTGATTTACAGGCATATCGGTGACTTTGCCCAAGGCTTCGGATTTGGCTTTGACCTTGGCGCCCAATACCGCTTAAAAAAATGGGAACTCGGCTTAATGTTGCGCGATATTACCACCACATTTAACTATTGGTCGGTTAATAAAGATAAATTTAACGCTATATCACAAGCGGTTCCGGGGCAAAATCAAACTGCGCCAGCCAATATAGAACTGACTTTACCAAAAATTCAACTCGGCGTTGCAAGACAATTTCAGTTAAACACAAAATTAGATTTATTGGCAGAAATAGATTTAAATGCCCGTTTCTTTAAAATGCACAGCTTGGTCAGCAGTGATTTTATCAGTATGGACCCGGCACTCGGTTTGGAATTTACTTACTACAAAATAGCCTTTGTTCGCTTAGGCGTCAATAATTTTAGAAACGAAGAATTTTTCGGCGACCAACAACTCAAATTTCAACCCAATGCCGGACTGGGTTTTAAATACAAAGGTATTGCCATTGATTATGGTTTAACCAACATCGGGTCAGATGGTTTTTACTCGCATGTTTTCTCTTTATCCGTTGATTTGGACCGGTTTTTGGGGAAAACGGGCAAATAATACTTATTTTACCTATTATAAAATACCAAAACAATTTTTAGTTAAAAAATAACTTTACAAAATTTATAATAAACAAAGTTTCTTGGCTTTTCGGTTAATTAATTACGTCTTCTCTGTATGCTTCAAACGCATTAGGTATAGCTACATTGTGTAATAGTCCTAATGAAACTTCGTTTTTATCCAAAAGTCCGCCCAATGTGTAATCATTATCTAGAAATAACAAAAATAACATAGAATCTGCCTGTAAATCAACAAGTTGAAATTCGCCCAGATCGGGAAAACCTAAATTGTTGATGGTTTTTTTCAAATCTTTGGTCAACCGCCAAAAATGCGCTGTATATTTCGGATTTGGATTATGACTTTCTACACTTAATCCGGATTTGTTAGACCAAATGTCACAAAATAACAAACCTTCTTCCATGTCATTTAATAAAGATTCTATTGTTTTCTTAAATTTTATATTTGTTTTCATATCTTTTTTATTGATTTATAATTCGTCAACACTTAAAGAAACCAATGTTTGATTTAGCAACTGGTAGGCTATCTCACCAAACGTAATTGGTCCCTTAATCTTATTAATTTTTTTATTTTCAAGTTCGCCGTATAAATAATTCAATATACAGTTACATGAGAAAACAGCCTCACTGTTATAATTAAGTGTTTTGACTTCAAAACTTCTAACATAATCATCGATTGGTTTGGCAAACTTATATTTTTTTCCTTGAAAAACCGGTGCATAAAAACTAACTAAACCATTTTCTACATCAACTTCTTTAATGCTAACATTGATAGAAGCACCGGAATAATCAGCTATAAGGGGTAATTTGATATCTAATTTATGATTGGAAATATATTCCGCAAGATTGGTTTCCTTGCCGTCAATCAAGCAATTAACAACATCAAAACTATCAACATAAAATTCAATCTCCGGGCTGTTTTCATCTCTTTCAAATATATTGAAAATCTCTATCTGTGCAAATTTGTTTTCCGGTAGTTCTACGTGCATGGCAATGGCTTTATCAGTATATTTTTCTCCTGTTAAACCGTTAAAAGTATAAGGTATATCATTAGAATTTAAATCCATACCACAAACCCAACCTATTACCGGATTGTTGTATAACCCTTCTAGTTCTTCTGCTTTAAGCGCAAAATCATGATGAATTTTTTGAAAAGGGGGGATAATTAATAATGTAAAACCATTGTCATAAGCATCTTTAACAAGATAATCAATATTATGCTCGTCGTAAGTAATAATAGAAACGCCATTTTGAGCATCTTCAAGTTCATTGACATATATCATGTCTTTTGAGAACTTGCCTTTATCAATATCCATAAAATAAGGTATAGTACCGCCAATCCATGCACCTTGTGGTAGTTGGGAAAGCAAACGCTCATCACCAGCTAATGCAAGCACTCTTCCTTCGTTGATAAAGTCCTTGACCTTTTCAACGGAATAAAGTTGACTTTCCATAAACAATATTAATTAAACCAATTTCTAAAAAATGAACCGAAACCTGATTTTTTTTGACGCACAACTTTCTTTTTTTTACGTTGTTGTATCCGTTTTTTCTCTTCTTCCATTTTCATAAAATCTTGCATGCCTTTCGATAAATTCTTAGAAACAGGTTTATTTTTAAGACGCTCTTGTTCCTGTTTCATTTTGCGTTTAGCCAATTCCATTTCGTATCTTTGTTGAATGACGCGTTGTGCTTCCAACCTGATTTGTTCCAATTTATCATTTTTAGCTGATTTACCAGGCCCATCAATCTGGGATTTGTACCCCGATTCGCGTTGTTGCTTAGCTGCTTCTTCCTTCATGCGAAGGGCATTTATTCTTTCTTTTTTTTCTTGTAACTTGACATTAATCAAATTCTTTTCTTCATTATTTAAAACGTCACTTTCAGCATTATTCTCCTTTGTTTTTTCAATTTCTATACTTTCTTTATTGGTAAAAGTATTGCTGCCAAAAATATTTTGAATATCTACATCCATGTATTTGGCTTTGCTGAACTTGACACAAAGATTATAAAGCTCATCTACTGCATCTTCAACCGTAAGTTTATCCTTTTCTATTAGCTTTTTAGCTTGCGTTATCTTCATCTGAAAAAAGAAGTTTTTCAATGGAACGTTAATTTGGCCCGTAAGCAAATCACGCCACTCTTTTCTATCTTTTGGAGGTATTTGTATCATACTTAAAAAATTTTCATGTGTTGTTTAATGATTAAATTCTGTTTTTGTTTACAAAGATAGTAAATATTCTAAAAAAAAATAA
>JALVEJ010000002.1 GCA_027031025.1 Flavobacteriales bacterium
AAAGAAATTGATATTTTTTCATCATTTCCTCAAAGAATTAAAATAAGAAGTAGTAAACAAACATCGAAAAAACCTAATAATCTATGAAGCAAAGTAAGCCTTAAATCGCAAATCTAACATCTGACATCTGAAATGAAAAAATCCTCAATTCCTCAAAAAACATGATACTTTATTCATCAAAATTTTTAAAAGTCAATTACTTGGAGTTACAATATCTGATGCATTTTTATTGGACGAACTATGCCGGCTATATGGATGCAGAAGGAATTTATCACGAGTTTCTAAACTTTTTGAGCAAACGTATTTACAAGCGGGCCAACCAAATTTATGTTGATTGGCGACAAGTAGAGCATTTGATTTCGCAAGAAACCATCGATTGGTTTTTACAATATATTTTGCCAAAAATAGCGTCACATAAAGCTTATAGAATGGCATTCCTACTCCATAATCCTGACAAAATAAAGCTTCCGGAACATGTCAAAGTAAACAATATAGTGTTATCAGCCCGCGTTTTTTCTGACCCGGAATCATTGATGCAATGGCTCATGGATGGAGCTGAACGCAAAAGCCCGGGAGAAGATAAGCACGATCATCAACACGGAGATGCATGTCATACTTGATAATTTTTCATATTTTTAAAAAATTTTAAACAATGAACAAACTTTTATTAAGCTTTTCCATATTGTTTTTGCTATTTTCTGCTTGTGACATTAAAGAGGAAGGCGTATCAGATGCACTTATTGTTGAAGTAGAAAATCCTTATGGCACACAATTAATCACCAACTATAAAGTGCCGTTTTATGCAAAAAATCGTGCCGGAAACGATTTGACTTCCGGCGCCGTTTTTTATGTCAACGCTGTTGCACAAAGCACTAATGAAATCCTTTTTGATAGAGCCGGCTCTTATGAGATAACAGCTTCGGTTAGTTTGGACGGACAGACTGTCAACAGTGATGTCTATACGGTTCATGTGATTGAGCCTCGTCATACTACTAAAATCATGGTAGAAGATTATACCGGCACTTGGTGCACCAATTGTCCCCGTGTCGCCTACAAATTGGAACAAGCCGTTGCACAAAATCCTCATATCGTTCCGGTAGCCATTCATTATTCGCGCTGGGCAGGTGATGACCCGTTCGGATTTAGCGAAGTTACCACTTTAACGCAAGCTTACAATATTCAAGGGCTTCCATCGCCCATAGTTAACCGAACGCTCGGCTTTGTATGGGATGAAAACTACGGCACATTGGAAGCGGAAACTAATAAATCACAAGCCTTGGGATTGGCTATTTCCTCTTCTGTGTCAGGGAATACCCTAAATATTGATGTTGCTGTTAGATTTGATATGGATTTGTCCAAGAAAAATTTAAATTTGGTTTTATACTTGACCGAAAATGGCCTGCATGCCGACCAAGCCAATGGCACATCTTATTACGGCGGGCAAGACCCGATTCCGGATTTTGAACAAAAACATTGTCTTCGAAGTGCTTTAATTGGTCTTTACGGAACTACTATCCCATCCGGAGAAACAACAGCTAATGCCATATATCACTATCAATTTTCGGGGAGTATTCCGGCTGAGGTTAATGATATTAACAATTGCGATATTGAAGCCTTCGTTATCGACGGAAATGATCAACATGCCCCTTTAATCAATATTCAAAAAGCAGCGGTAGGCACCATTAAAGATTTTGATTAAACCTTCAATCCTGCCCGCTTGATAAGTGCTTCTACTCTTGGTTCACGCCCTCTGAATTTTTTATAAAGTGTCATCGGATGCTCACTGCCACCGGCTTGTAACAGGGCTTTAAATTTTTGTGCCACTTCGGGATTAAAAATACCTTTTTCTTTAAAATACGCAAAGGCATCGGCATCTAAAACTTCCGCCCACTTGTAGGAATAATAGCCGGCTGCGTAGCCTCCGGGAAAAATATGGCTGAATGCGACACTCATATTATTTTGTTCGTAATAGGGTAACACTTGTGTTTTGGCCATGTGTTTTTGTTCTATTTGAGAAACATCTGTATCATTATCCGGGTCAAACCGGTAGTGCCAACCCATATCCAAATACCCGAAACTCAATTGCCGGTTGGTAGCATAGCCTTCCATAAATTGTAATGATTTTTTGATGTTTTTCAAATCTTCTTCCGGCAATTTTTCACCGGTTTGGTAGTGACGGGCAAACAAATCGAGAGCTTCTTTTTCATACGCCCAGTTTTCCATGATTTGTGAAGGCAATTCTACAAAATCCCAATACACATTGGTACCGGACAAACTCGGATAATGACTTTGCGCTAACATACCATGCAAAGCATGTCCAAACTCATGAAAAAGCGTCGTAACTTCGTTAAAACTCAACAAAGCCGGTTCTGTTGCCGTAGGTTTGGTAAAATTGGTAACAATAGAAATATGAGGCCGCGAATCTTTACCATTTCTTTGCCATTGATCTTTGTAAGAGGTCATCCAAGCGCCTTGACGTTTACCTGCACGAGGAAAAAAATCTGCATAAAAAACAGCCATAAATTTTCCGGTTTCATCAAAAACTTCAAAGACTTGAACATCAGGATGATAGGTGTCAATCCGGTCACTTTTTACAAATTTCAAGCCGTATAATCTGCCGGCAATCTCAAAAACACCTTGCAGTACCTTGTTTAAGGGAAAATAGGCTTTGAGTTTTTGTTCATCGAGCTGTAATTCTTGTTTTTTTAGGATATTCATATAGTAAGGTACATCCCATTTTTCAAGTTTATCGATCCCATCTTGACGGGCTAAGGCTTCGAGTTTTTGCAATTCGGTTTTAGCTTTCGGATAAGCCGCTTGATGTAAACTATCTAGAAAATCCAAAACATTTTGAGGCGTTTCGGCCATTCGTTCTTCCAAAACATAATCGGCATAAGTTTTGTAGCCTAACAAATTTGCCCTTTGCTTACGTAAACCGGCTATTTGCAACACAATTTTTTGATTATCAAAAGCATCATTTTTAAAACTTCGACTGCCATAAGCCAATACCATTTGCCGGCGTAAATCTCTGTTTTTTTGATATTTCATAAAAGGTATATAAGACGGCGCATGCAACGTAAACAACCAACCCGTTTTTTGGCGTTGTTTGGCCAAATCGCTTGCAGCATCAATGACAGATTGGGGTAAGCCATTCAAATGCTTTTCATCGGTTATCAACAATTCAAAGCTGTTGGTTTCATGCAGCACATTTTTGTTAAACTGTAATTTAAGGCGAGTTAATTGTTGATCTATTTCGCGTAATTTTTGTTGTTGTTGGTCACTGAGATTGGCACCATTGCGCACAAAACTTTTGTAGGTTTTGTCAAGAAGCATACTTTGTTCGGTTGTTAATGTATCCGGATTAACATGTTTTTGAACATAAGCAACTTTGTCAAACAGCGCTTTATTTTGTCTGATATTGTTATAAAAATCATTTAAAACAGGTAAAATTTCCTCAGTAGTTTGCTGCCATACGTCATTGGTTTCCGCCGAATTGATATTCATCAAGATACTTTGGATACGTGACAAATGCATCCCAGAAAATTCCAATGCTTCTATCGTGTTTTGAAAGTCCGGAACCTCCGGATTTTGCACAATGGCATCAATTTCTTGTTGTGTCCGTGTTATATATTTTTCAACAGCGGGCTTAAAATGTTCGGGTTTGATGTCTGAAAACGGCACCGTATCAAGATAAGTATTAAAATCTGAAAGTAAAAGATTTTTCATGTATTGAGGATTTTAAAATTTGATTAAACTTATTTTTCAAAAAAAACCTTATTCAAAAAAAATAGCTATTCCCAAAAAGATTAAAATCAGTCCGAATGCTTTGACAAGAAATGATTCATATTTTTCATAAGATTTGACAATTTTCCGGTTTGTAAAAATAACGGATACCAAACTAAACCACAAAAAAGTCACTGTAATCAGCATAAAACTGATGCCTATTAAGAACCAAATAGGCACATCGGGCGGCATCAACACGCTAAACAAACTCAAAAAAAACAAAGAGGCTTTCGGGTTTAATACATTGGTAAAAAATCCGGTTTTTATTGCTTGCCACGTGCTTAATTCCGGCGAATTTCTATTACCACCAATTTCTATTTTCTTTCTCTGAGTCATAAATGTTTTAGCGCCCATATATATAATGTATAATGCACCGGCAATTTTGATGATATAAAACAATGATTGATTTTTTTGCAACAGATAAGCCACGCCGGCTATTGAATACAATATATGAACACCAATACCAAGCCCTATACCCAAGGCGGTATAAACAGCAATTTTACGATTATATTGTAAGGCATTTTTAAGGACCATTACAAAATCCGGTCCGGGGCTCATCACTGCCAACAAATGAATACCGAAAATCAGTAAGAATAAACGAAAATACATCACCGGTTCCTATAATTTTTCAATATCTTTGCAAAGATACCCGTAATTTTTGGAAGTCATCACGATGAATCATAAATTTAGCATATTTTTCAACTTTTTTATCCGGCATAACAAAATTCGAGCTTTTGCTGTCTTTTTTTTCATTTCGGCTCTATTATGGATAATGATGCAATTGAGCAAAACTTATCATTACAACTTAAAGGTTCCCGTGCTATATCAAAATTTACCGTCTCAATACTATAAAGGCTTTTTGCCAAAAGATACTTTATCGATTACACTGAAATTATCAGGTTTTAAAATATTACATTACAAAATATCAAAGCCCGTTTTAAAAATAAATGTTCAAAAAGACAAATTGATACATCAACGCGTATGGAAAACAGATAAACATTTTTCGGACATACAAGCCTTGTTTGATGAGAATGTACACATTATTTCAATATCACCCGAGAAATTAAATATACAAATTAAAAGCGTTCACAAAAAAAAGGTTCCGGTTTACCCGGATGTAAAAATAAGTTTTAAAGCAGGCTTTAAAAATAAGGAAAAAGCCAAATGGCAACCGGACAGTTTATGGATTTTTGGACAACCGGGGGCTATAGATACCATTAATAAGATTTATACCAAAGTTTATGAATTCAAAAAGATTGCTCACACCATAGATAAAAAGCTTAAATTAAAAGAGTTAGAAGGGATAAAATATAATACCAATCAAATTCGTTACCATTTACCGGTGTCAGAAATAATTGAAGACACTATAAGTTTACCACTCACAATTATAAACAAGCCTGCAAGTGTAAAAGTATTCTTGTTTCCCAAAAAAATTAAGTTAAAATTTAAAGTCTTTAAAGAACAATACAAACAACTTAAACCTAATGATTTTATGGTAATTGTCCGGTATCAACCCGAACTAAAAAACTGGAAACCGGAGCTTCTCAAATATCCTGATGGCATTTTTGATATTCGTTTTAAACCTGACAAAATTTCATATTTGATTAAATCCTGATTTATGATAAAAATTGGATTAACCGGCGGTATCGGAACCGGCAAGTCGACCGTTGCAAAAGGCTTTGAAAAACTAGGCATTCCCGTTTATTATGCCGATGACAAAGCCAAAGCCATTATGCAACAAAATCCTGAAGTTAAACGGCAAATTACAAATCTTTTAGGACCACAAGCTTACCAAGATAACCGACTGAATGTCAGTTATATTAGTGGCATAGTCTTTGAAAATCCAAATATGTTAAAAAAATTGGAAGCTATTGTGCATCCGGCAGTGAGAGAAGATTTTTTAGAATGGACCCGGCAACAACATGCCCCTTATGTCATTGTAGAAAATGCTATTTTGCATAAATCGGGCATGGACAAATTGGTGGATTGTATTTTAGTTGTAACTGCAGATTTGGAAAAACGGCTAGAACGTTTAAAAAAACGGGACAAAAAAAGTAAGGAGCAATTACTTAATATCATTAAACAACAAGATAATGAAGCCGAATTGTTAAAAAAATCAGATTTTGTCATTGAAAATAATGACAATGAGGTCGATTTGTATAAAAAAATCTCAAAAATAGATTCAAAAGTTAAAAATATGTTAAAAAAAGGTTAATTTAAGCAAAATTCTGCTGCATAATTCATATCTTTAACATAATTTTGCTTGATGAAAAGAAAGAGTATCATACTTTTGGTGATTTTCATGACCATTTCGGTTATCGGGATTAGAATGATGCAGGTGCAGTTGCGGGAAAATGATATCAAATTGCGCAATCAGCGGTTTTATTACTTGATGAAGCAAATACTTTATTCCATAACAACCAAAGCACAGAATTACGAATTTGACAAATATTACCAAAAGTTTAAAGATACCAAAAGCAAAGACGGCCAAAACAGCATTTACGAATTTGTTTATAAAAAGGAAAACAAAAACAGTAATGAAGTCTTTGCTTACAAGCATTTGGTCTTGGAAAAAGGCATTAATTTAAAATTTCCGATTTCCGAGAGTCAATTTGATTCGGTTTTTGGTAAAATAAGTGTTGCTAAAACCAAATCACATTTTTTTAGAAATGGTAAAATTCAGCAAAAAAACGAGTTTAATAAAGCTGAAATTGACAATATTGACAATCGCTATCTCGAATCGACATTTAAGGACATCTCGGTCATTGAGCCTATTTACAAACGTATTTCTGTTGATAGTTTGCGTAATTGGATTCATGAAGAGCTTGTGAAACGTGGCATTAATTACCATTACGAATTCGGGATATTGAATAACGGCATATTAACCAAAGTGCATTCTAAGCATTTTAAGCCTGATGATAAGCGATTTAAGTATTATAAATTTAAAATTTTTCCCGATAAATCGGGAATGACCAAATACGAATTAGTTCTTGCATTTAATAAAAACGAATTGTTTAAGCATGAGAGTATGCGTATCCAATTTTTGTCTGATTTATTAATGATGATTATTTTGATCATTTATATCTTGACAATTTATTTTATTATCAGGCAAAAAAAGATATCGCAGATGAAAACTGATTTCATCAACAACATGACACACGAATTTAAAACGCCTATTGCAACCATCAACTTGATTGTCGACGCCATGAAATCGCCTCGTGTCAACCGTGATGAACAGCAGTTAAACACTTATCTCGACATGCTTAAACAAGAAAACAAGCGAATGTTAAACCAGGTGGAAAGTGTTTTGAGTTTATCGGTTTTGGATAGAATTGACCTCAAATCTGACAAACATCCGGTTGATATTCACGAAATTTTGGAAGTTGCCATACAGCATGTCAGCCTAATGATACAAGACAAAAACGGCACGCTTCATACGGACTTTAAAGCCCGTAAGACGGTGGTTTTAGGAGATGAAACCTTGCTGACCAATGTTTTTGTCAATATTTTGGACAATGCTGTAAAGTATTCAAAAGAACATCCTGAAATTTCCGTTAAAACATACAACGATAAAAAAGGACATATTTTTATTGAAGTAAGTGACAAAGGTATAGGGATGAGCAAATCGGTGCAGAAGAAAATTTTTAATAAATTTTACCGCGAAACCACCGGCAACATTCATAATGTAAAAGGTCACGGTTTAGGATTGGCTTATGTGCAAAAGGTAGTACAATCCTTAAACGGAAAAATTACGGTTAAAAGCACCAAAGGCGAAGGAAGTACATTTACAATTCAATTGCCATTGGCAGACAATGAACCAACACAATAAAACAAGATTATTAACACAAACAAAAATAAACATGACACAAACAAAAAAGAAAATTCTACTCGTAGAAGACGACATCAATTTCGGTATTATCCTCAGAGATTATTTGAGAATGAACGATTTTGATGTAACTTTAGCCCGTAACGGTATGGAGGGCTTTGAAAAATTCAAGAAAGATTATTATGATTTAATCATCTTGGATGTGATGATGCCTTACAAAGACGGCTTTACGTTAGCTAAAGAAATCAGAGCGCGTAATCAGCAAGTGCCTTTAATCTTCTTGACAGCCAAAACTTTGAAAGAAGATATGCTTAAAGGCTATCAACTCGGCGCTGACGATTATATCAACAAACCTTTCGATTCGGAAGTTTTGTTATACAAAATCAAAGCTTTATTAAATCGTAGAGCTACGCCGGTAGAAGAAGAAAAACCGGAAGCTATTTACTTTAAAATTGGTGATTTTAAATTTGACTCCAAGCTCAGACAGCTTACTTTCCGTAATGAAAAACCGGTAAAATTATCACCCAAAGAAAGCAAACTACTCAAGATGTTGGCAACTTACAAAAATGATTTGATGCCACGCGAAAAAGCCTTGACTAAAATTTGGCAAGATGATAACTACTTCACTTCCAGAAGCATGGATGTTTATATTGCCAAACTAAGAAAATTATTGCAACGTGATCCGAATGTTAAAATCGTCAATATTCACGGTGCAGGTTTCCGTTTGGTAGACGAAACGGATGTTAAAGAGCAAGTATAATTATTTTCATAATTATATTTAGGTTAACAACACGATAAAGAGGCGCTATCTAGCGTCTCTTTTGGTTTGTTAAAAATAATTGGAACAATTTTTTATAATTTATTTAAAAATTCTATGGTATTAACCCCGTCAGCATAATCCCACAGTTCGGGAGATTGAGTTTGTCCGAATGCCAAAGTGTTTTTTAATTCCGGCTCATGACTGACAACTGCTTGAATTTGGTCCCGATCATGTTCCAATATTTTTTGGACATCGTCAATGTCCTTGTAATATTCATAAAATAAAGTCCCAATAGGCGAAGCATAATGACTGTCTTGTTTCAGTAAAATCAAACCGTTATCTATAAGGCTATTTCTAACCTGTTCATCTACTGACATGAGATAAACCGCTTTGTTGTAATCATAATTATTGGCATATTTTTGATAATTTATCAAATCTTTATACTTTAACAACGCCCTAAACAACGGATTAAAATCATAATTTTCAGGCACAAAAATTTTAGAAACATTGCGACAACCCAAACCGAAGTATCGCATGATGTCATCAGCTAATTTGACCAATTCTTCCTGCGATTCTTTTCCGGTTAAAACGGCAACCGAATGGCGGTTTTTTCGAATAATGTGTGGATATTTTCCAAAATAATAATCAAAATATCGCGCCGTATTATTACTGCCGGTGGCTATCACGGCGTCAATATCTTTAAGTGTGTCGTCAACAAATTCGATTTGGTCTTTGTATTCCGGATTTAAATACATTAAATATTTGGCTAACAAGGGCAACAAAAATTTATCGTTTGAAGATAACTTGGCTTTAATCTTATGTCCGCTAGCCAAAACACTTAAAAAGTCATGAAAACCCACGAGTGGAATATTGCCAGCCATCACCACACCGACCGTTTTAGGGTTCTCATTATTTTTAAAATTTTCCTTTTCAAACCACCTGTCAACTTTTTCAGGTTGTAAAGCCTTGCTCCAATTATCCAAAGCGTATAATACATTTTCTTTTGTAAACCAAGGATTTTGCTCATGCGCTCTGTTAACTAATTGGTTTAACGCATCAAAAAAAATATCGTTATAAGAGATATCTGTTTTCTTTTGAACGCCGTCTTCTTTAAATTGCGACAAAAATTTTCCGATATTTATTAAAGAATTTTTTCGTTCTTGTATTGTCATTATCAAAAATGGTATTATATTTGTCTACAAAATTAAACTATTAATACATAAAAACTAAAAACTATGGCATTATTTATTAACGAAGATTGTATCAATTGCGGCGCATGTTTGCCCGAGTGTCCTAACACCGCTATTTACGAACCCGGTGAAGAATGGAATATGGCAGACGGTACTTGTCAAGATGACGATACAGCGCATGAACCACTTTCTGATGAGTTTTACTACATTGTGCCTGATAAGTGTACCGAGTGTGTCGGTTTCTTTGACGAACCGCAATGTGTAGCTGTTTGCCCTGTTGATGCTATTGATAAACATCCGGATTATCCTGAAACACCGGAAGAATTAATGGCTAAATACAAAAAATTACATTGTGTAGACTAATTTTCTTTACAGAGAAAAATTCAAAAGCATCGTTTCATTCCGAACGATGCTTTTTTTTATGAAACCGGTTATAATTCAAAAATTTTAAAACTTTGATGGATATTTTTTACCAGATTCTCAGTGCGTTCGGCATGCGTATCGGTGATAAAAATCTGTCCAAAAGTTTTATCATTGACCATTGTAACAATTTGCGTGACACGTTTCTCGTCCAACTTGTCAAAAATATCGTCAAATAAAAGAATCGGTATTTGTTTCGACTTTTGTTTTAAAAATTCAAATTCGGCTAATCGTAATGCAATTAAAAATGATTTTTGTTGTCCTTGACTACCAAATTTACGAATAGGTTTTTCGTTAATTTCAAATAAAAAATCATCGCGGTGAATACCTTTGGAAGTATGTTGCAACATACGGTCTTTCTGAATATTTTCGGCCAATAAATCTTGCAGCGGTTTGATTTCCAGTTCCGAATAATAGCTGATATTGACTTGCTCTTTATCTTGTGACAAAACCGCATACTTTTCTTTTAAAAAAACCGCAAGTTCTTTGATAAAATTTTGTCTTTTTTGATAGATTAACGACCCATATTGGTGCAATTGTTCATCATATATTTTAAGAGTCGACTGATCAAACCGGTGATTGGCCGCAAAGTATTTTAACAGCCGGTTGCGTTGGGTTAATACCTTTTGGTAATTCATCAATGCCGATAGATAACCGGCATCGGCTTGTGAAATAATCTTATCAATAAATCGGCGGCGGGTTTCGCCTCGTTCCGCAATCAAATCGCGGTCATACGGTGAAATCATCACCAATGGAATCAACCCGATATGGTCGGCGAGTCGTTCGTAGGTTTTGTTATTGCGTTTAAGTATTTTTTTCTTATCGATTTGATAACCTACTTGAATGATTTCGGTTTTGTTGTTTATATCAAAAGTTCCTTTTATACTAAAAGCTTGTTCATCAAATTTGACAATTTGCCTTATATTGTTGTTGAAATAAGACTTGCCAAAAGCCAAAAAATAAATGGCATCTAAAACATTGGTCTTCCCTACTCCATTATCACCGACAAAACAATTGATTTTGTCATCAAACATAAAAGTTTTATCGGCAAAATTTTTAAAATTGTATAATTTGAGTTCTTGTAAATGCATAATTATTAATAACACCGGTCAGTGCAAAGTTAGTGATTATTGGTTAATTGAGGATTTTTATTAAAGCACATAAGGCACATAAGTTCATATAATACCAATTCGAAATATAAAATAGTCAAAAAATATTTGGGTATCAATTTTCTCTTTTGTGTCCTTATATGTCTTATGAAGTTTTAATTCATTTGAGATTTCTTCCCCGATAAATCGGGACAGGCTTGTCATCTCTACTTCGAAATAATAAGCGTTTCATTTTTTCGCCCATCCTACGCGCACTTTACCGCTTTCCACTAATCGATACTTTATTCCACTAACAAATCCTTTATACTAAGACCTAACAGGTTGTAAAAACCTATCAGGTCAGGTCTTTTCTTACTTCGCACTTTATCGCTTTTCTCTTTTACACTTTATAAACTTTTAACTTTCAATATATATCTTTATCTTTGTCATATAAAATTAAAGCTATGGGTTTTTTAAGAACAATCATTATTATTATAATTGTCTATTATGTTTTCAAGTTTATCATGCGTTTGTTGGCACCGATTATGGCCAAAAAAATGATGGAAAAGGCTACGGAAAACTTTGAAAAACATTTTAATAACCCTTACTACAAGGAACGTCCGCAAACTAAGGAAGGCGAAACTTATATCGAGAAAAAACCAAAAGAGAATCTGTCCCGCTCAAAAAACGATGAAGGAGAATTTGTAGATTTTGAAGAGGTGGATTGAATCCTAAAAAATCTCAGGACAACCCATTCTAACCAATTGCTTACGACAATTAAAGTTATAACCCAAAGTTAATTGATGAAAGCCACTGTTACTGATAGGCGTCGGGCTCATATCATAAGTATAAGTGTAAGCCATAGTAAACCTTCCAATAGTTGCCCCCACAATGGGTGTTAGCGTATTAAAATAAGTTAAAGTAGCATCAGGTTCCCAATCTGTCCGGTATGAACCACCAATGTATACCATATTATTATCTTTCAAGTTGAAATAAAATTTTAAATTGGCATCAGTAATCAACTGACCTGAAAATTCCTTATACTGAACCAAAACAGACGGCTCAAAATACACATTGCCTTTACCGGCATAAATACCCATGGAGCCTACATAATTACGCAGATTAACAGGTTCAAAATTACTATATAAATCACGACTGGCTAACAAAGCGTTTTTTAAAGTTGCATTAAAGAAAAAACCTTTGTAATGGTAAGATAAACCGACATCCAGATTATAATACATCTCACTTTGCACCACACCGGCAATAATCGGGTCGAACCGGTTAGGGTCAAAACTGGTTTCATCCAATTGATTTTGAACCATAGTTCCGGCAATACCAAAAGATAATTTATTAACATTAGCGCCATTTCCGAAATTGATATGGTGGGCATAAGCCAACTGCAAACCTTTTTGCGAGTGATAACCATTACGATCATTAAAGATGATGGCACCTATACCGTTCTGTCCTTCTTCGCCTAAATGTGTATGAAAGCTAAAAGTTTGCAACATCGGGTTGTCAGCCACATCAAACCACTGCATTCGTCCGGTCAACCGGATTTTGGCACAACTACTGGCACCTGCCATAGAAGGATGCAACAAATACAAATTGTCGGATAAATAATCGTGATAGATAGGAATACCTTCCTGTGCATTTATAAGATTGGATTTTGCAAAGAAAACCAATAAAAATAGTAGTAGAACAATTTTTTTCATATGTGTGTTATATGATATTTTTTGATGATTGTGTTGATTATTTTATTATATCGTAAATAAAAAACGCCTAAAATTATAAAAAATTACCTTAAATGCCTAATTTATTCTTTAAAAAACGAATCTACAAATTCATTTTTATCAAATTCTTGTAAATCTTCTATTTTTTCTCCGACTCCAATATATTTGACCGGAATTTGAAACTGGTCTGAAATACCGATAACCACACCACCTTTGGCTGTACCATCTAACTTGGTAACTGCCAAAGCATTAACTTCGGTGGCTTTGGTAAATTGTTTGGCTTGTTCAAAGGCATTTTGCCCGGTTGACCCATCCAAAACCAATAGAATTTCATGTGGTGCTTCCGGCACAATTTTTTGCATCACTTTCTTAATTTTGGTCAGCTCATTCATCAAATTGATTTTGTTATGCAAACGGCCTGCTGTATCAATCAGCACTACATCTATGTCATTGGCAACAGCAGATTGCAAGGTGTCAAAGACAACCGAAGCCGGATCGCTTCCCATTTTTTGTTTGATGATAGGAATCCCGACTCTGTCAGCCCAAATTTGTAGTTGATCAATGGCTGCCGCTCTAAATGTATCTGCTGCTCCCAACATCACTTTTTTGCCTTCATTTTTATACTTGTGTGCCAGCTTGCCAATGGTCGTAGTTTTACCAACTCCATTGACACCGACGACCATGATTACATAAGGTTTGGTAGTTTCGGGAATATATTTGAGCGCATGACTTTTTTCATTTTCTGCCAACAATCCGGCTATTTCCTCTCTTAAAATTTTATTAAGCTCAGCGGTTCCCAAGTATTTATCTTTTGCTACCCGTTTTTCAATCCTGTCAATAATCTTTAAAGTGGTATCAACCCCGACATCCGATGTAATCAAGACTTCTTCCAAATCGTCCAAAACTTCATCGTCAACTTTTGATTTGCCGGCAACCGCTTTGGAGAGTTTTGAAAAAAAACTTCTTTTGGTTTTTTCCAAACCTTTATCTAAACTCTCTTTTTTTTGTTTTGAAAATATTTTTTTAAACATATTTGTTTATTTAATTAGCACGAAAATAGTATTTTTCTTATCAAAATCCAAAATCATAAAATAAAAAAATCCAACCTTAATAAAATAAGATTGGATGTATAAAATTTTAAAAAAAATCTAAATGTTATTTTTTGAAAAAATCTTTAGCCGCTGCGGCGTTAACCATTTTTTCTTCAAAGACATATGCACCTGTTTTAGGTGATTTCTTCAAACGAATGACTTTCGTAAATTTTTTGGAACCTGTTTGTAAGGTTGCTACTGTTTTCTTTGCCATGTCTTATATTATTTAATTTCTTTGTGTAGTGTGTGTCTACGCAAAATAGGATTATATTTTTTTAATTCCAGTCTTCCCGGGGTATTTTTTCGGTTCTTGGTGGTAATATATCTTGACGTGCCCGGTAGTCCACTATCTTTGTGTTCAGTACATTCCAAGATGACTTGAACTCTGTTACCTTTTGATTTCTTTGCCATGATTCTCTAAATTTAAATGTTTCTTGTTAGATAACCTTTTGCTTTTGCTTCTTTGATAGCAGCAGCAATCCCTTTTTTATCAATAATTTTTAAACCCGCTTTAGAAACTTTCAAAGTTACCCAGCGGTCTTCTTCGGGAATATAAAATTTCTTTTTAAAAAGATTGACATCAAATCTTCTTTTGGTTTTGTTGTGTGCATGAGAAACATTGTTTCCCATCATCACTTTTTTTCCTGTAATTTCACAAACTCTCGACATCTCGCTTTGTTTTTCGTATATTCAAAATTGAGTGCAAATTTATAAATTATTTTTTATTAGACAAATATTTTCTGCCTATTTTTTATTAAAAAATTTTTACCTAAATACCGGCTTAAAATTAAACCGATTTAAAGCATTTTGTAACCTAATTTTAATCCCAATCCACCATAAATTGAAGGGCTATAATTAAATTGTATAAAAAAACGGTTCCAATCACCACGGATTCCAAAATCCAGCTTACTTCGCGAGAAAGTATTTTGAATATCCAAAGGGTTATTCACATCATCGGCAACAACAGCGCCAAAACCAACCGGGTCGGCAACATAAACCGGATAGGTTCCTTTTACCATAATGTGAGAACTTCCTAAACTAATACCGCTGCCTGCAAATATATTGATATGCGAACTAATATCATAGTCAAAATAAGCGGCAAAATTTAAAGCGGTAAATGAGATATCAATCTCTTGATTGTCATAAGGACCGGCAGTTTGTCCGGTAATAGTAACCGGTGTGTAAATTTGCCCCGGACGAATATCTAAATTGGTATGTCCATACAAGTATGCACCACTCGCTTGCAAACTGATACCATAGGATTGGTCTTGCAAAGATTTGACCAATAAAGCCAAATCTTGTTGAATGCCGGCACCCAACATGCCTATCTTAAAATCAGAATCCGGAATGGGAATATATGGTATGAAATTAAAAGCTATATTGGTATACTTCAACCGATAGGTTCCTTCCAAAAACGGCAAAGGTATAGCTGATTTTTGACTACCCGCCGGTGTGTTAAATTCGATTAATGGACGTCCTAACAAATCCTTTTCTTTTGAAACCAGAGTAATATGCTTTAAAGAATCTCCAAAAACGGTTTGCGCCATGATTTGGTCAGGATCTTTGGGTTCAAAATGTTGCAGATTGAGTTTAGAAACATCAAAAGACCAATCCTCTTTCGGGATATTGATATACGCTAATTTTATGCTTAAAGTCAAGTGATGTTTGTCGTCTTTTTTAATTTTTGAATAGGTGACATCAGACAATCCGAAAACAATAGCCTTATTGAGCGGTTTGACATAAGCTTCAACCAACTTACTACCGTCTTCAACACCACCTTGTATCAAAGCGCCGGTATCGATTAAATTTTGTGCTAAACCGGTCATAATAGTTGTTAACCAAATAATTAGTGTTAGTGTTTTTCTCATATTTTAATATTTAACAAAACAAAATTACATATACCACGAAAAGTAAAGGTGATTTTTATTTCAATAAAATAAATACAAACGACAGCACCTGTTGTTAACCTCTTATCCGGAATATCATTTTTTTAAAATCAATAACAGAAATAAAGCCTCATTCTCCTTGAATCTGATCAATATATTTTCGGGCAATTTTTTCAATTTTATGCGGAAAAACCACGCTATTAATTTGAATTGCTTTTGGTTTTAATGTCTTACCGTCATATTCATTGATAATTTTTCGATCATTATATAACCGGAAAAGTATATCTCCTTTCTGTTTATTCTTTGAATGTACCAAAATTGACGGATTAAAATAACGCCAACTCAAAGCGGCAATTTGTCCGTTTTGATAAATAATCAATTGTTGGTTGGTACCGACAAAAATAGGTGGATGAATTAAATTCCTGTAAAAATCAATATGTAATGACTTTTTAAAAAGTTCTTCATAAATAGCAACAACTATAATGTAAACAAATCCAATAAAAAAAATGATGTCAAGCAATTGTCTTTTTTCTATTAAATTCAAAATAAATTTTAAAATAACATCATAATTATCATAAATGAACTTCATGATAAATGTCAAAATAAACATATTAATAATGGTGTAAAAAATTCTAGATACAACTTCAAAAAAACTTCGATGTTCCATTACCATAAAATCCACCTGCTTCCCTTCTAAATAACAGGATAAATCAGGTGGAATTTTATGTTTGGGGATATTGGTCAACATCACCCGAATAGCTTTAAAATCCGGGATAAAAATTAATACCAAAGTAGCCTCTACCGGTTTTTAAAGTCAACGGAAAAGCATAATACGGTTGAATGATAATTTGCCCGAACAGATTAATGCGGGTAGACACACCGGTGCTAAAAATAGGATAACGGGTTTGTCTGTCTGCCTGTCTGGTTAAGCTGATGTTGTCGTTATGATTCCAAATCAATCCGGCATCAAAAAACAGATTTAAATCGGAAAAAAACATTCCCGACTTAATCAGTGCCAATCGTTCGGGTCCGGTAAAAGGAATACGCACTTCAAAATTACCGACAAGCATTTTACTCCCAAGCAAATCGGTATACCACAAACTTTGACCGTTGGTCGCCATCATGCTGTCAAACATTGCCGAATACGAATACCCGCGTACAAAAAAATCATAACCCAAATACAAGGGCGGAAGAATACCGCCGTCATAATAAGTCAATTCAGCATCTCTACCAAAACGATTGTAATGCGCCAATTTGAAGGCAAAACTAACCGGTTTAAAAAACAAATATTTACGATAATCAAATGTAAATGTCGTTAAAGTATTTTTTCCGAAATATTGCTGCAAACCGACTCTAAACCGTTGTCCTTTCATAGGGGCGGTTAGTCCGAACACGGAATTATCGCCTACGAATCCCGTGTTTAATTCATGAAAATTAAAACCTGATGGCGCCTCTTCGTCTTTTTTCTCATAACCGTAATATCCGTAGGCATACCCCGAATAAGGGTCATAATGGTCATAATAAAAATTATTGGCGGTAATTTTATAAGAATAGTGCGCCAACGAGCCACCCAACTCCACTCTTAATGTTTTTGAAAAAGGATAAGATGTATATAAACCGACCTTTTCTTCAAACATTCTTATGGTATAAATTGTATACCTATCAACCGGAACATCGGTATTTTGAATCTGAATAGTGTCTTTATAAACCCCTTGATAATAAGAAGTATATGGTATATGCGACAGTGAGGCGCCCCAACCCAAACGGTGTTTTTGGTTAAAATAAGCGGCATATGCCCCAAAATCATAGACTTCGCCGTTTAAGGAAGCGGCAGCAAAAAGTTGGTGTTGCCCGAGCATATCACTAAAAATCATACTCACACCGCCCATCATACCTGTGCCATACATACTGGAACTGCCGATACCCACACCGATATTACTGATATAATCGAGTTTGAATTTGGGCTTGTAAGGTTTTTCAACAATGTCAAACTTCAAATCTTCATATTTGTTTCGCAACAAACGTTCTACCAAACTGTAATTCAAATCGATACGGGGCGGCAACAAGGACGGCGCTATTTTAATCGTCTTGTCTTCTATCGGAGTGTGATAAAATTCGGAAATTTTGGCCTGCACCAACTGATATTGATGTTTGGCAAAATAATTATAAACTATTTCATTATTTTTATAATTAATACTAAAAGCAGGAGAATATTTGGTTATCCCCGATATGCCGGTAAAGAATTTGGTCAAACGAAATATTTGCCCGGATTTGATTTGATAGCGATACAAATCTCTAAACCCGTCAAAATCGGATAAAAAGTAAATATTTTCTGTCGTTTTATCAAACTGCGGATTCATATTATTGGCACCCGGAAAAATAGCCGGATAGGATTTTTCACCGCTTGCCACATCTAAAATACCGATATGGTATTTGACCGGATACAATTGCCGTTTAACATAATAATAATCTGTTGTAAAAACAATTTTTGAGCCGTCAGCTGACCAAGCTGCTTGCATTTCAGAATAAGGATCATTGGTTAATTGCGTTATTTTTTTAGTGTCGATATGATAGAGATACAAATCGGGTTGTCCATCCACTTGTCCTAATAATAGTATAGATTTACCATCAGGGGACCATGCCGGAAACGAAAAAGCTTGCAAACCCGCAACTTTAAAAATATCGGTTACTTTGCGCTTGCCGACATCGACCAATGCCAACTGGTTTTTACCATTTTTAAAGATGATATAAACAAAATATTTACTATCGGGCGACCAACTTCCGGCAGATTCGAAGGCATCAATCGCATCAATATGGTTGGTCATGGCTTTGGAGGAAATTTTATGCATTTTACGACTTTTGATGTCTGCCACATACAAATCCATAGAAAGCACATTTTTTTCCGATAAGAAAATCATTTTTTGTCCGTCCGGGCTGATCACGGGGGACACATTCATCCTACCGGCATTCTTTTCATCAAACAAAATCTTTCCAACTGCCAAAGTGTCACGTCCGGTTAAAAATTGGCTATAATAATTTTCATTGGAACGTTTCCATTGTTTTGACAAAGAGTCCAGTTTGATATGAAACACCGTATCAACGGCTTGTTTTAGTCCCCAACGCAAACTTTGATAAAACAGCGGTTTAACTTTATCATCGCCATATGTGCCACCAATATATGCCCAAAAATCTTGCCCGTAGCGATAAGGAAAATATTTGCTTTTATACAGGTCTTTTAACAACGGGAAATCCTTACTCAACACGGCATCACGCATCCACATAGCTGTATGTTCGTCATAACGCCCCAAAGATAAATACTCCGCCATACCTTCAACCATCCATAGCGGCACATTGGCCAAATTGTTAAAAGACAAGGAGTCGTCGGTTTTGATTAAATTATATTGAAAAGCATGCACCATTTCGTGTCCCAACACAT
>JALVEJ010000003.1 GCA_027031025.1 Flavobacteriales bacterium
TATAGTCCCGACAACCTTGTTATTTAATTGGCAAAAAGAAATAGAAAAATTTGCCCCCAAACTCAAGGCGTATTATCATTACGGTCCTGACCGGCAGCAAAATACCAACAAGTTTAAAAATTACGATTTGATTTTTACAACTTACGGCACCCTGCTCCGTGATATTGAATGGTTGCATAAGTTTTCTTTTAATTATGCCATATTAGACGAGTCACAAGCTATCAAAAATCCTTCGTCGCGGCGTTTTAAGGCGGTAAGTCTGTTGCGTACCAAAAACCGGATAGCCATGACCGGAACGCCTATTGAAAACAGCACGTTTGATTTGTATGCTCAAATGAGCTTTGTCAATCCGGGCTTTTTTATCAATATCAAACATTTCAAAGACCATTATTCTAATCCTATTGATAAAGATGGCGACGAATCGGTTGCCAATGAACTGCAAAAACTCATCAATCCGTTTATTTTACGGCGTACCAAAGAACAGGTTGCTACCGAATTGCCCCCCAAAGTCGAAGACGTTATTTATTGTGAAATGCCACCGGCACAACGCAAAGTGTATGATGCTTATCGTAACCAATATCGTGACAAACTGCTCAACCAAATAGAAAAAGAAGGACTTGCCAAGTCAAAATTTATGGTACTTGAAGCATTGACACGATTGCGACAAATCTGTGATTCGCCTTTGTTGCTCAACGATGAGTCTATAGCGGTTAAAGATTCGGTTAAAATACAAGAAATGATTGCGCATATTACCGATAAAACAGCGCAACACAAAGTTTTGATTTTTTCACAATTTACATCCATGTTGGCATTGCTCAAAAATGAATTGGACGCACTAGGTATTCCTTATGAATATTTGGACGGCAAGAATTCGCGTAAACAACGTGAAGCATCCGTGCAAAACTTTCAAACCAACGATGATTTACGCGTGTTTTTAATCAGTCTCAAAGCCGGTGGCACCGGATTAAACTTGACTGCTGCCGATTATGTTTATATTCTAGACCCTTGGTGGAATCCGGCAGTTGAAAATCAAGCCATAGATCGAATATACCGAATTGGACAAGATAAAAAAGTCTTTGCTTACCGGATGATTTGTAAAGATACGGTCGAAGAAAAAATTCTTGATTTGCAAGCCAAAAAGAAAAAAATAGCCACAGATATCATCCAAACCGATGATAAGATTATGAAATCACTTAAAATAGATGATATTAAAAATCTTTTTGACTAAATTTTTCGAAAATAGACAAGTTGTTTAGTAAGAAACATAAATATTATTGACTCTATATCGATTTAAATGGGTAATAAATGTAATATATCAAAGAATAATGTCACCCCTTCGGGGTTTAACGATTTTGTTTAATTGTTTTATTATAATAATACCATCCCGACAGTCGTCGGGATTATTTACTAAACCCCGAAGGGGTGACATAATTATAGAAAATTTATGACGTTAAAAACATAAACCCCGTAAGGGGTGAAATTATATAAAAAGATAATACCATGATTATATTATTCTTAAACCTAATTTATTATTACCCACACAAAACAACATAGATCCAAAAATAATTATAAAAATCAGAAAACAAAAATCATACGATTCTAAAAAAAATCGTATTTTGCAATTTTTGAAAACGATTTAAAAAATTTCAACAAAAGCATGAACAGTTATTATTTTATTCTGGGGGTTAGTATTTTAATTATTCTATCTTATTTTTTTGATATTATTTCAAAAAAAATAAAAGTGCCTTCGGTTTTACTGCTGCTTGGGACGGGTATTTTTTTAAACAATCTTTCTCAAACTTTTGGATTCAGGTTACCTGATTTACAACCGACGGTAAATGTTTTGGGATTGGTGGGTCTGTTGTTAATCGTGTTGGAAGCGGCATTAGATTTAAAACTGACAAAAGACAAAAGACCTTTGATTATCAAAGCATTTACAACCGCTTTGTTGATATTGATAGGAACCTCTTTTGCCATTGCTTATTTAATCTATGGTATGGGCTTGACACATGATTTTTATACGGCATATATCAATGCGCTGCCTTTATCGGTAGTCAGTAGTGCCATTGTGATTCCCAGTGTGCATTTTTTAGATGAAGACAAAAAAGAATTTTTAATTTACGAATCTACTTTTAGCGATATTCTCGGCATTTTAGCTTTTGATATTACTTTAATGATTCCCGGCAGTCAAGGACATATTTTTGCCAAAGTAGGCGGCGGGCTGATACTAACGGTTTTGGTATCTCTTATAGCCGGTTATTTGTTGATTTTTTTATTTCAAAAAATCCGAACTAAAATCAAGTTTTTCTTGTTTCTGTCCATATTAACGGCATTGTTTATACTTGGTAAAATCATGCATCTGTCCAGTTTGATATTGATTTTGATTTTCGGATTGATGCTTGAAAATTTTAAGATATTTTTTAGAGGAAAATTTGCTGTATTTTTTAAACAAGAACGTATTGAAGAGGTCAGAGAACAATTCAAACTAATCACTTTCGAAACCGCTTTTTTAATCCGGACGTTTTTCTTTGTGTTATTTGGTATGACCATTGATATTAATGGTATTTTTTACGAAAACGTCATGATTATCGGTACTTTTATTTTACTTTTAACTTTTTTAGTTCGTTATTTAAATCTAAAAGTTTTTTTCAGGGGCAAATCGCTTTTTCCGGAAGTATTTATGGCACCCCGCGGTTTGATTACCATTTTATTGTTTTATAAAATACCGGAAATTTACAAAATACCCTATTTTAGTAAAGAAGTCATTTCGTTTGTCATTTTAGGTTCGGCGGTTTTAATGACTTTGGGTTTATGGCTCAGTAAGAAGAAAACTACCGAAGAAGAGTTTGAAATTTATGAAAACTTTGACCATGGGCGCCATTCCGAGGACAATCCGCTTTGGGAAGAACTATATAAACATCATGAGAAATAAATCCAATATTTCTTTTCTTCAATTGTCTTTTTTAACCTAATTTTGCATTATAAATTAATCTCATGGAAATAGCATTAATCTCACACGACGGCAAAAAACCCGAAATGGTCCGGTTTATCATGGAACATAAAGCGGAATTACTACAAAAAAATGTCAAAATTATTGCCACCGGCACAACCGGAAAATATATAGAAGAAACCGGTTTGAAAGTTACCCGTATGTTATCCGGTCCTTTAGGTGGCGATGCGCAAATAGGCGCCCGTGTTGCCGAAGGCAAAACCCAATTGGTTGTTTTTTTTCGCGACCCGCTCGACAAACACCCGCACGAACCCGATATATCCATGTTAATGCGTCTCTGCGACGTACACAATGTCCCTTTGGCAACCAATCCGGCAACGGCAAATATGCTGTTTAAGGCGGTGTTTGGAAGTTAATTAAACTTTTTTATAATATTTTGATTAACAGGATGTTATTGAAAATTTTGTAGCTATTATAAATTTGATGTTTATTGTAAATCCTGAACTTCAACTAAAGTTGTCATCTTTTAACATTAGACTGTTAATAACTATTTGTTAAACATCGTTTTTTATACCCCCGATTTGCGTATTTTTGTAGCAACACAAATAAACAAATATGTCGCACGATTATAACTATGATGAATTGATTAGACGGTTTGAAGCCATGTTACAAACCAACGAAAATTTCTTTTTCGACTTAGAAGATTTTTTAGATATTATCGATTATTATATCAATTCCGGTAACTACAGTATGGCGCAAAAAGCCATTACTGCCGGTTTGCAACAATACGGGCAAAACATCGAGATTTTGCTCTACAAAGCCGAATTGTTTTCACTTAATGACCAACTTGAAAACGCCGAACAATTATTATATGATTTGCGTTTATTAGATCCCGAACGTTTGGAGATTCCAATGTTGGAGGCTGAAATTTATTCGCGCAAACATTTGCATAAAAAAGCTATTGCCGCCCTGCAACGTGCCTTGGCATTGCCCGGAGCCGAACCGGCGGAAATCTATGAAATGATGACCGTGGAACATTTATATCTGGACAACTATAACGAAGCTTTGCAAATGGCCATTCAAGCCTTAAAATATGACCCCGATAGTTCCATGTCGCTTTTTAATGCGGTATCTTGTTATGATTTGACTGACCGCTCCGAAGAGGCTATTGTTTTTCTGGAAAATTTTTTACAACAGAATCCTTTTAGTGAAGTAGGGTGGAGCTTGTTGGCTAAAAAATATATCGATAAAGCACAATACAAAAAAGCTTTGAAAGCTATTGATTTTGCTATTGCTATTGACGATAAATTTATTGGCGCTTATTACGACAAAGCCTATATTTTTTCTAAGTTAAGACGTTACGAAGAAGCCCTCGTTTTTTATAAATTAACGCTTCAAATTGCCGACCCTACCGCCTTTGCTTACTATCATATTGCCCGGATTTATCAACGGATGAATGATGCGAACCATGCAGCTGAATTTTATTTCAAAGCCATTAATGAAGACCCCGGACATTATAAATCTTGGATAAAATTGGTGCAATTAAAAATGTCAACAGGCGAGTGGGATGCCGCTTTGGAAATCGTCAAAAAAGCTTTGGAAATCGTCAGCAATCAAGAATTGTTTGAACTGCTGGGTGACATTTATCTACATAAAAAAGACTGGCATAAAGCCATTCCGGCATTTGAAATGAGCTTAAAATTAGGAGAAACCAAATTGCCTGTCATTTTAAAATTATCCGATTTATACAAACAAACCCACCAAATAGACAAATTCCGTAATCTTCTGCTTGAAGCCAAACAACAATTCCCCGATTCCAAAGAAATACAAAGCCGTATGTCGGGGCAGTAAGATAAATTAGTATCAAGTAGCAAGTTGAGTGGGGAATAAAATTTATCGAAAATTGAGAATGGATAATTGAGATTTCTCTCCCTACTTTTGTAGTGTTAGAATTGATAGCAAACACCCAAAGCGCCCTCTGCATCCAAATTTTTAACTAACTTTGCAGCAGAGATATAAATGTATGAACCATAATCTTTTCAATCCCGTTTTATTTTTAAAAGGCATGGCTATGGGTGCTGCCAATGTCATTCCGGGCGTTTCCGGAGGGACAATAGCTTTGATTACTGGTATTTACGAACGTTTGATCAATGCTATCAAATCTTTTGACATGACGGCTTTAAAATTGCTATTCAAATGGCGTTGGCGTGCGCTGGCCAAACATATTGATTTAGCTTTTGTATTGCCGGTTGGGTTGGGTTTGGTAGCAGCTGTTTTGTCTTTGGCAAAGCTCTTTGCATTTTTATTTAAAAATTATCCAGTTTTTATTTGGGCTTATTTTTTCGGATTAGTTTTAGCTTCGGTTTATTTCGTTGGAAAAACTGTCAAAAAATGGTATTGGGCGACTTATTTGAGTTTTTTGATTGGCACATTGATTGCCATTGCGGTCACCATTTTACATCCGGCAGTCGAAAATGACAATCCTTGGTATCTGTTTCTCAACGGTATTATTGCTATTGTCAGTATGATTCTGCCCGGCTTATCCGGTTCTTTTGTGTTGATTTTATTGGGTAATTACCAACTGGTTGCTATTGACGGCATAAACCACTTTAATCTGAAAGTTTTATTGCCTTTTGCTGCCGGTGCAGTAGTCGGGTTGATTGGTTTTTCGCATATATTGTCCTGGCTGTTTAAACGTTACAGGCATCAAACCATTGCTTTGTTAACCGGATTTATTCTTGGCTCGTTAAGCATTTTATGGCCTTGGAAAAAAGCGGTTTATTTATTACAAGACGGTCAAGTTGTGACCAAACACGGCAAACCGGTCGTATCGTATTATGAGCAAATTTTACCGGCGCATTTCGATGCCGGATTTTGGTTAGCAATACTGTTGATGATACTTGGTATTATCAGTATCGTTTGGATTGAAAAAGTTTCAAGTAACAATGATTTGACTACATCATGAAACCAAAAATATTAGGTTTAATCGGTTATCCGTTAGCGCACTCGTTTTCAAGGCAATATTTTGCTGAAAAATTTGAAAAAGAAGGTATTAAAGATTATGTTTACCAGAATTTTGAATTGGAAAAACTCAATCTCTTTCCCGACTTAATAAAAAATCATCCCGACATAACCGGTTTGAATGTTACGATACCTTACAAGGAAAAAATTTTGAAATTTGTCGATGAAGTTTCGCCGGAAGTAGAAGCCGTAGGAGCGGCAAAT
>JALVEJ010000004.1 GCA_027031025.1 Flavobacteriales bacterium
CCTTTTTATACTTCATAACGGCTTCATACATTTCACGGGCCGTTTGCACGCGAATAATTTCGTAGGGAAATGATATGTTGCCCTTGCAAACGGGGCCCAAAACAAGCCGCACTTGCGCGCCGGCTTTATGAAAGGCATCAGCCAGGGCAAAACCCGTTTTTCCGCTGGAATGGTTGCCTATGAAACGCACCGGATCCAAGGGTTCATGTGTAGGGCCGGCGGTGATGAGCACGCGTTTGTTTTTCCATGGGCCTTTGGCGGGTTCAAACAAACGGCGCAAATGTTCCAGTAAAGTTTCGGGTTCGGGCATACGTCCTTGGCCCGTAAGTCCGCTGGCCAATTCGCCTGTTTCGGCCGGAATAACTTCCATACCGTAGCTGGCGAGTGCTTCCAAATTTTTTTGTACGCCCTGATAGGCATACATTTCGGCATCCATAGCCGGCGCCAGCAAAACCGGGCATTTGGCCGACATGACGGTGGCGGTCAGGAAGGTGTCGGCTTGGCCCAACGCAAGTTTGGCCAAGGTGTTGGCCGTAAGCGGAGCAACTAAAATAGCATCGGCCCACTGGGCCCATTCCACATGATTTTGCCATGTGTTATTGGGACGGACAAAATCCACAGCCACCGGATGTTTGGATACTACCGACAGCGTCAAGGGCGTTACAAAGTCCTGTGCAGCGGATGTCATCATCACGCGCACCTCGGCGCCTTCCTTCACCAGCAGGCGAATCAATAAGGGGATTTTATAGGCCGCTATGCCGCCCGTAACGCCCAGGAGAATATGTTTGCCAGAGAGGGACAAAACAATGAATTAAAAAACTTTGTTGTCGATTTCGTTGCCTTCGTCGTCCTGAAACGACCAGGTGATTTTCCCTTCGATCCACTCTTGCAAAGCAATGGCCCATGGTTTGGGAAGCCGTTCAAAATAGCGCGAAATATCAATCAACTCTTTATTCACCTCCCCCTCTTTTAAGGACCCTTTTTCGTTTTTGAAATCTTTGGAGAGTTCTTCGTATTCCTCTACCATTTCTTGTTGAATTTGTTCGGCACGTTTGGCAATAATTTCAATAGCCATGTAGATATTCCCCGTGGGCGCAGCAATACGATTTCGGTTAACCGTAACTGTACTAATGGGTGCTTTTTTTCGTGTTTCTTTATCGCTCATGACTGGGATGATTTTTTTAGTTTTTTGAAGAAGGATTCGGCTGTTTTCAGGTATTGGGATTGTGGAAAACGATTTTTGAAAATTTCATAGTAGCGCAGCGCCGTATTTGTGCGTTCAGCTTTTTTGGCGTCCACACTGTTGAGTGCCAATTGAGCGGCTGCTAAAAAACGGTAAAACAAAGCATCTTCCTTGAACAATGTGCCTGGATAATCCGAAAGAAAATTGTTCAGCGTAATTATGGCCGACTTATAATAGCCTAAGTCATAATATAATTTTCCGTGGGCAAATTCTTTGTGTTGTAGTTTTTGCAAAGCCTCTTGGCTTATCACTTTGACCTGAGGAATGAATTTCGACTGGGGATACAAGTCAAAAAAGCGTTCGCTTTCTTCCAAGGTTTTTTCAGCGTATTGCAAGTCGCGCGTATAATCGGGTGTGAGATGCTGATAGCATTTGATAATGTAAAAATAGGCTTCGTCGTTTTTGGAACTGTTCGGAAACAGGTTGATGAACTGACGGAATTCATATCCTGCCGACATATATTGATGCATGTGATACAAACTCATGGCCCGCATGAATTTAAGCCTTTCGTATTGCGGCTTACCGATATAGGAATTTTCAGCCAAGGCAAAAAGGCGTTCGGCTTTGGGGTATTTACCTTTTTTGTACAACTGGGTGCCCAAAAGGTACATTTGATGCGGGTCTTTGCCATTGAGCACCTTTTGATATTGTCCACAGGACAACATCACGATGCTAAGCATTAAAAATAAAACAATTTTTTTCATATGCTGGTGCGAGTGTGCAAAGTTAATAAATTCCCTTGTATTGTACTTAGATTATACGTCGGTATAAATGCATTTTCAAGGGTCGGTAATGCCTGGACATCAGGTTTTTTTGTAGGATGCTTGGGCTATTTTTTGGATGATTTCACGCCGGTTGTGCACGTTCAGTTTTTCGTAGATGTGGCGTAGATGTGTTTTGACTGTGTTGGCACTGATGTGCAATTTTGCTGCAATTTCATTATTTGAATTACCTTCGATAATCAGACGTAAAATATCTTCCTGGCGACGTGTAAGGTCAAATTCTTTGGCCAATTTAAAAGTAAGTACTTGTACTTGCTCGTCGCCGGCTAAGCCTTGTTTGTTTTTTAAACGGTTGATTTCTAAGATATACCGTTGAATTTTCCGGTTCAATTCTTCCAATTCCAGTTCGGTATTACGCCGTTTGAGCCAAAAAACATACCATAATAAGCTCATCAAAAGTATACTAACAATGCCAATGCCCAATGCAATACGACTGTTACGTCGACTACGTCGCCGGGCTTGTTCCTTTTCCAAGGCCAAGCGGCGTATATAGGCGTCTTTTTCCTTCACTTTGTTCAGGATTTCCAATGAATTGATGTTTTGCAACGAATGCAAATTGACCATGCTGTCTTTGTAGGTTTCCTTTTGTTTTTGCAATTCCAGGGCACGTGCATAATTTCCCCGTTGCTGGTAGTAATTGCTCAGCGCATCCAAGGCAAGGATAATATTTTCCCGCGATTTGATGTGTTGTGCGGTTTTTAGGCCTTTGGTCAAATAATTTTTAGCCTCTTCGGTGCGCCCCATTTTGGCCAAAGCGCGCCCCATCATAATATATCCATTGGCTGTATAACGGTCCACCTTGCGCTTTTCGACATCCGCCAAGGATTTTTTGTAATAGTGCACAGCTTTGGGATAATCTCCTTTATAAAAATAATATTTCCCAGCCAGGTTATATTCCACACCTAATTTTCCGTTATACAATTTACGAGCCAATTCAAGGGATTTGTCCAAATAATATTGGGCTGAGTCAAATTGTTTTAAATAGGTATAAACCTCGGCAAAATTAGCATAATTATATTCTACGCCCATCAGGTTGCCCAAACTTTTTTCAATACTAAGCGAACGGCGCAGGTATTGAAGTGCACGCCGATAATCACCCAAATCGATAAACACATTGGCAATACCATGAATTGCAATGGCTTGGCTTTTTTTGTGTCCGATAGCATCGGCCAGGTATTTTGCTCGCATAAAATATTGGAAAGCCTGGTTTTCCATGTTCAATTTATGCAAGGCCACGCCCAAATTATTGTTGGCTTTAATGAGGGCCAGTGTGTCGTTGGAATATTTGAGGTAGTACAAGGCTTTTTGATGATTTTCAACAGCCTTTGAAAAAAGGTTGTGTCGTCGGGCAAGCAGTCCTTTCAGGTCGTACAACTTGCCCATCATGTCGGCATCCAGGTTTTTGGAATGGAGCAAAATAAAATCCACGATGCTATCTGCCTTTTCGAAAGGTAAATGGTAAAGAGTTTTTTCCAAATTTTGCCAATGCGATTGCTTTATTTGACCATCATGGAAAAGTTGTAAATAATCCATGACCGGCGCTTCGTTCTGTTTGTCTCTTTGTGCAACGAAGCAGTTCGGCACTAAAAATATCAAAAGCAGTATCCAAAATTTTGGTTGCAAAACCTTGCTTTGTTTTCCGTTTTAAAGTTAAGCAAAATTTTATAAGCCATGGCCGTATTTTTTTGTTTGATGACGAAGGTTTAATTTTACTTCCTAGAATTTGTAATGGTTTGTCATGTTACGCTTGGCTTCTTATAATGTGAATTCCGTTCGTTCGCGCATCGAACTTATTGGTTTGTGGCTCGAACATCGTGGTCATGACATCCATATTTTGGCCATGCAAGAGCTTAAAGCCACCACCGAACAATTTCCCTTCGATTTTTTTAAAAACCTTGGTTTTTTTTGTCATATCAATCCACAAAAACGTTACAACGGAGTGGCTATATGTAGTAAATTACCACCCAATGAAGTCCAAGTACACTTTAACATACCTATACTGGACGAACAAGCACGGATTATTCGTACGCGTTTTGGTAAATTGGACGTATGGAACATTTATGCCCCACATGGCGATTTGCCCGGCACCGAAAAATTCCGTTTCAAAATGCAATGGTATGATCAGTTTATCCATTTATTGAAAACCTCCTATGATTTACAATCCGATCGCATCATTATCACCGGCGATTTCAACATTACTTTCGATGATCGTGATGTTTACGATCCTGTGGCCTTAGCCGGAAGTATTGGCACCATGCCACAAGAACGTTCCAAGCTAAAAGCTTTGTTACAACTGGGTTTAGTTGACGGATTCCGCTATTTGCATCCCGATGCAATACAATACACATGGTGGGATTATCAGGGTGCCAAAATTTGGAAAAACCAAGGCATGCGCATCGATCATTTACTACTAAGCCCTGCGGCATTGCCCTTTTTGCGCGATGTGGAGGTGGATATGTGGCCACGCCGTAAAAACAAAATAAAACCTTCGGATCATGCTCCAATCATTGGCGCTTTCGATTCCAAGATTTTAAGTTGATTTTTTGGGCGCCCCGCCCTCATTCATGCATGCCGCACTGCTTCACTATGTTCGCAATGCGGCGCGTTTATGGGGCGGAGCCGGGCTGTCCGCTCAAATGCGGCTCCCATCTCTGGCGCAAAAGTATTTGCTTTAAAAGTTATGTGCAAAATCTTTTACCTAAATCCACAATAAACACAAGGATTTGATCATTTGTGCGCCAAAAGCAATATTAGGGGGCTTTTTTTTCCGCCTCACGCAAAACTTCGGTATCCATTTTCGTGGTTTGAAGGGCCAGAAGGGATATTTTGCGGAGGTTGATCAAGCCTTTAATGTGCCATATACGCACCTTGTTTCCTTCGAAATACCGTACCATGAGTATCAATTCCCGTGCAAATCCCCGTTTGTCCGATGGAACATAATATAAATCAGCAATCTTTCCTGGTTGTTTTATCTTTACCAATAGTTGCATGTGTTTTTGTTGGATTAAACTCCGGGAAAAACGCTCCAACTGGTCGGCCGTTCTGGGATCATTGGTCCCAAAAGTGCCAAAATATGTCAGGTTTTTATAAAAAGCAGCCCGTTCAGGATTTTCATTTACTTCATTGATCAACGAAAACATATCGGGGGTTACAATCACCATATCCACCCTGTCATTATCACCGAATTTTTTTTCGAATTCCTGTGCTTTTATGCTGACGGAAAATAAAATAAACATCAAACCCGCCAAAACGTAAAATCGGTTCATTATACAGGTTTTTTACAAATATAAACAATTTTCAGGCCAAATATGCCATACATTTATTTTTCAAAACAAAATATGCCCTTTCATCCTTTGCCAAAATTTATACGTCTTTTAAAAGCACCGCTGATTCATCCGTATCTATCCGTTTCGATAGCGCAAAAAAGGCGATTTTTTCCTACAAGTTCCTTAAAATCCAAAATCCCACTATCAGTGTCAGTATCACATAAATGGCCGTTGGTCCATACAGCCGTTTACGCCATTTCAATATTCCTTGGCCCGGATTTTTTATCATTTCAAATATCACCCCAACAATCAAATATGGAATAGAAAGTACCATCAGCATATTTTCACGCAGCGCATCCCGCAGGTCGAAATTCAGCAAATGATGTATGGCCCGCTGCGACCCACAACCAGGACATTTGTACCCTGTTAGTTCCCTAAAAGGACACTTTGGGAAGTAGGCGCTGTCATACGGATTGTACGTCCTGTAAACATACACCAAAATGCTTAAAAGGATGAAAAGAAGGACAAATTTTAAAAGTTTCTTATACTCCACTTGCCGCACCAATGATGATCAATAATAGGTAAACCACTGCCACAACCAATCCAATAAAGAAACCCAAAAGCGTCCAGGTTTTGGCATTTTCCGACGCCCTTTTTGCACCTTCGATATCCCCGGCATAAAACAAAGTTTCAACCTTGGTAGCGTAAATGATACCAATAATACCAAAGGGCAAACAACAAAACAAAGTAACCAAAATGGATTCCAGCAACCAACTCTTTGGTGGTTTTTGTTGCGAAACATTAACCGTAGGCTGGTTTTGTTGAGTGTTTTGCGGATTGTTTAAATTTTCCATGACTTTTA
>JALVEJ010000005.1 GCA_027031025.1 Flavobacteriales bacterium
CGTATTAGTTACTATAAACTCTATGAAACTCTTTTTCTTCATCGGTTTCTATGTCCAGCGCATCATAGATATATTGAAAAGTTGAGAGCAATTCGGGTTTGCCATCAATCAAAGCGACATCGTGTTCAAAATGTGCCGATGGTTTGCGGTCGGCGGTTAAAATGGTCCAACCGTCAGAGAGCTGATTGATGCGATGTGTTCCCATATTAATCATAGGTTCAATGGCAAGCACCATACCGTCTTTAAACTTTTTGCCGCGTCCCGGACGCCCGTAATTGGGCACTTGCGGGTCTTCGTGCATCTTGCGTCCCAAACCGTGTCCAACCAGTTCACGCACGACACCATAATTGTGTGCTTCGGTATATTGCTGAATGGCATGCCCGATATCGCTGACGCGCTTACCGGCTCTAAACTGTTCGATTCCTTTATATAATGATTCTTTGGTTACTTTTAAGAGTTTTTTGACGTCTTCATCAACTTCGCCGACTTCAAACGTATAAGCATGATCACCATAAAATCCGTTCATCAGTACCCCGCAATCCACAGAAATAATATCACCGTTACGTAGCGGTTTATCGGTAGGAATACCATGCACAACTTGGTCATTGGGACTCATACAAAGCGTATTAGGAAAATCGTAGAGTCCTTTAAAACCCGGAATGCCGCCGTGATCACGGATAAATTCTTCGGCTAATCGGTCTAAATATAATGAGGTTACTCCCGGCTTGATTTCTTTGGCGAGCATCCCCAAAGTTTTGGAAACTAGTAAGGCGCTTTCTCGTATTAAATCTATTTCTTCTTTGGTTTTAATTTTTATCATTTTCCTGCTATGGTTTTGTCGAGCAAAGGTATTAAACTTTTATCAGATGGGCGCGGCGCATCAGCATTGACAATTTTGCCGTCTTTATCGATTAAAATAAATCGCGGAATACCATCTACTACATATTTTTTTAGAAATGGCAAATTTTTGTCGGTATTAATCAATTGCCAGCCGGACATTTTTTGTTGTTTTACCATTTGTTCCCATTTGGCTTTGTCATCATAGACATCAAAACTGACAAAATTGATAGGTTTGTCTTTATATTGTTCTTTGATTTTTTCTAGAAACGGAATTTCCGCCCTACAAGGTCCACACCAAGTTGCCCACAAATCGATATAAAGCGGTTTGCCGGCAAAATCTTTCAGATGATATGCTTTGCCGTTGATGTCATAAGCCGTAAAATCAGGAGAAGGTACGCCGGGTTGCATAGCTTTGATATTGTCATATTTGGTTTTGATTTTGGCTTTGTAATCGGATTTTTTTTCAATTTTATTAAACAGTTCGTAAAATTTATCAATATCTTTGGTATAGAGTAGATTGTAGTCCGCTTCTTTATAGGCAAATTTGTCAAGAAAATTTTGATCTTTAATATTTTTAGCTGCAAATCGTAATTTTTCAATAGGATCAACTTCCTTACCACGACCTGACAATTTGTGTTCGACGTAATCATTGATATATCCGATAGCTTGCGGTAATTTTTTGATTAATGTATCATTGATGTCAATGTTTGCATAAGCTTTTGGAAAATCTGCCGGTACTTGATAATTGGGGTTGTTGGTTAAAAAACGTTTGACCATCGGATACCGGCTAATAAGTTGCGCCTGTTCCAATTTATTTCTTAAACTTTCTAAATTTTTAAACTCTTTATCCTTGACGGATTTTAACAAGTCGTTATAAGCTTTGGCTATGCTGTCTTGTAATTTAACGAAAGTTTTTTCATCCAATTTTCCATAATAATTATAAGAAGTTTTAGGTTTTAATTTTTGTTCTAACAATATTTTTTTTGCCAGATAATTATTAACATCCGAACCTTTCCCCTTGTAAGTCAATTGATTATCAAAATCCTTATAATTTGTCGTTAATTGTAACCGGTCTCCGGGTTTTAAATACAACCAGGTATATTGGTTGCCTATATTTAATTTGTAATAACCTTTTCCGATTTTTAGAGTATCGGTAAAATGTTTAGTACTATCCAGTCTGATAATGTGAAGGTTTTTATTATGTATATCCATTAAAACCATCTGATTATCCGGAGCATTTTTAATGTTTCCTGACAGAATAATATTTTGATTTTTTTTGTTTTGACAGGCTGTAAATCCAATAAGAATTAGCCATAAATAGATGATATTTTTCATTTTTGTTATAAATATTTGGTTAATACAAATGTTACTTGCTACTTGTAACTTGATACTTTTTATAAGCATAAAACATTACCGCCAAACCGAATATCAACATGGGAATACTGAGCCATTGTCCTTTGTCCAATCCGGTTTCCAGTAATAGTTGTGCGTCTTTTTCGTCTTGGGGTTCTTTGTAAAATTCTACTAATAGGCGAATAGTCCACAGCAGCGTAAAGAATATGCCAAATAACATACCTTCATATTTTTTCCAATCGGTTTTCCAATAAAGATACAACATTATAAAGAGTAGGGATAAATAAGCACCGGCTTCATACAATTGCGTCGGATAACGTGGAAAGTCTTCTCCGAGTTGTTTAAAAATAAAACCGTAATCGGTTCCGGTGGGTTTACCGATAATTTCCGAATTGAGCAAATTTCCGATTCTAATTAGTGCAGCTCCAATAGGAATGGTTAAGGTAATCCGGTCTAATATCCATAAAAACGAGTGTTTGCCTTTAAGATATTTTTTCCAAAAATACCATACAGCCAAAAAAATACCAATAGTTGCGCCATGACTTGCCAGACCACGAAATCCGGTAAATTTGTAACCTTCGGCTGTTTTGACAACAGGTATCAATATTTCGAGTAAATGTTCTTTGTAATAAGGCCAATCATAAAAGAAAACATGTCCCAATCGGGCGCCCAGTAACGTTCCTATTACTACGTAAGTTAAAAGCGGGTCGAGTAGATTGGCGGGCAAAGCTTCATTTTTAAAGATTTTTTTCATGATATAATATCCGGCAATAAATCCGAAAATATACATCATACTATAATATCTGATAGTCAAAGGTCCCAAATGCAGCCCGATGCCCGGATCCCAAACGATGCTTAATACATTCATTGTTTTTTGGTTTTAGACGATTTTTTTACTCGCAATTCTTCTTTGGTCGGCACAGGGTCATAACCGGAACCGCCCCAAGGATTGCAACTTAAAATACGTTTGATAGACAACCAACCACCTGTGAATAAGCCATGTGTTTTAAGCGCTTCAATTGTATAATGTGAGCAAGTTGGTGTATAACGGCAGTTTGACCCCAATAAAGGTGACAAAAAATATTGATAAAACTTAGTCAGCCATATAAAAGGTTCTGCTAAAATTAATGCCGCTTTTTTGATCACGTATGTTAAGTTTGCTACAAAAATAAGTTTTTTTATTGAATAGGTAACGAAAAAAGAAAAGAGAAAACTTCTCGCCCTACTAAGGTATAGATAAAAAAAATCCCGAAACTAATGAAGTTACGAGATTAATTCTATGTTTTGAGCTGGCCTACTAGGGCTTCCCGTTACGACTGCGTCGGTTAACGGGATAAACTTCTCGCCCTACTAAGGTATAGATAATAAAAAATCCCGAAACTAATGAAGTTGCGGGATTAATTCTATGTTTTGAGCTGGCCTACTAGGGCTCGAACCTAGACTCTTCTGAACCAAAATCAGACGTGTTGCCAGTTACACCATAGGCCAGTACTGCTTAAAAGCGGTGCAAATTTATAGTTTTTTTTTGAGTTACCAAAAAAATATTTTAAAAAGTTTTGGAACCCTAAATATAAAGTTCAAACATATTGAGTATGAGTCAAATATATTAAAAAAAATGTTTGTCAAATTTATTTTGTCAAATCCTGTCCTTTTAAATCGACACCTTTTAAAGATAAATATGAACCGTTACGTTTTATTTCTGCTGCAAAATCAGAGATAGTTTGATGTTCAAATTTATCTAATAAAGCTTCTTTAAAAGGCACTACAATATGATGAATGGGGCAAGGATTTTCATCACTACAACGCGGCAAACCCAGAAAACAGCCTTCAAAAATATCTTCATTTTCAATAACATCTAAGATAGCACAAATATTATTGTTCAAATCTTTTTTAGAGGTATAAAAACCGCCGCCGGGTCCTTTGGAAGATGAAATGACCTTGGATTTCACCAGTTTTTGTAAAATTTTAGCAATAAACGATAAAGGAATTTCCAGTTCTGATGCAATGTCTTTGGCACCATATTTAGAGGTTTCGGAACTATTTTCAGCTAAAAATAAAACCGAACGAATCGCATATTTTGAAGCATTTGAAAGCATAAAATTATGTGTGTTTTAAAGAAAATGTAAAATTAATAAAAATTTGCTATTTGAGAAATGAAAAATTTTTATGAATTTAACTATAAACTTAAAATCTCTATGGTAAAAACTTGAAATCTCTATGGTCACCATAAAATGATTAATCATTTTAGATTCGGTTTTTGTATGAAAAAAATTTAAACTTTAAAACGGTTTTAAATATTTTTAACCACCTTTTCAACTTTAAACCACCTTTTCAACGGCTCATATTTCAGCCAAAAATAAACGGTAACACCACTGACGAAAATGCCACCCAAAATATCGACCGGATAATGCACACCAAATGCCATACGGCTATAAGCAATCAGTAATGCCCAAAACAAAAACAAGGCTGTCCAAAACTTATTTCTCAACAAAAACCAAATGGTAAAAAAGAGCGCAAAGACTTCGGTGGTATGGCCGGATGGAAAACTAAAACCGCCACTGTTAATAAGCGGTGTATTGATTAGGTCATTAACTTCATAAGGACGCGGGCGCTCAATGCTGATTTTTAATACCCCTGTAATGAGTGCCGTGATACCATTAATCACTGCTGCGTTGAGTGCCGTATATAAGTAGATTTGTTTCTTGTTGAAAAAATAGGCAATGACTAATAAAAACAGTAGCGCAAAACTGATATAAGTCGCATTTACGGTTGCCCAAGTTAAAAAACTATCTGCACCTTTAAAACGATGCAGATAGATATATTGTTCAAGTGTTTGATCCCAATTTCGAAAAACTTCAATCATAAATTAATGCGTTTGTAAATTATTCTTAAAATAACCGATTTCTATAAGCGTTTCTTTCATTTTTCGATAGGTATCGGCAATATCAAAATCCAAGCCAATAGACATTCTGATTAATCCCTCCGATAAACCCATAGCTGCTTGTTCTTCTTCGGGTACTTCACTGGATGTGCCTTTGCCGGGCGCATTAAACAATGTTTTATAAAAACCTAAACTCACGGCTAAATAGCCCACATTTTTTTCTTGCAGACGTTCCATAAATTCGGTTGCCATATCGCCGGTTTTTAAATCTAAGGTCATCATACCGCCATAACCGAATTCCGGATGCATCATTTTGGTAAATAGGTCATGTTGCGGGTGCGATTGAAGTCCGGGATATTTGACTTTAACACCGTCTTGTTCTAATTTTTCAGCCAAATAAGCGGCATTTTTGCTGTGTTGCATCATTCTGATAGGCAAAGTACGCAGGTTTTTCAAAACTTGTGCCGAACGCAAACTGTCCATCACCGGACCGAGCAACATGCTACTGCCATCATTAACATTTTTAAGTTCGTTAATAAATTCGTTAGTGCTGCAGATAACTCCGCCAACCGTATCGTTAGTGCCGTTGATAAATTTGGTTAAACTGTGAATGACTACATCGGCGCCCATATTGGCAGGGCTAAAAATCAAAGGCGTAAAAGTATTATCAATAACCAATTTGACACCGTGTTTTTTGGCAATTTTTGCCAAGCCTTCAACATCGGCAAGTTCGAGTAAGGGATTGCTCAATGTTTCGGCATAAATCATTTTAGTATTGGGTTGGATGGCCGCTTCTACTTTTTCTAAATCGGTTATATCGACAAAAGAAGTTTCGATGTTAAATTTAGGCGTCCAATTTTTTAAAAATGCGTATGTGCCACCGTAAATAGTCCGGCTCGAAACAATGTGATCGCCTGCATGAGCCAACTGCAAAATAACCGGTGTAATAGCGCCCATACCGCTACCGGCAACATTGGCTGATTCGGTATTTTCCATTTTAGCCAAAGCCATACTCAAATAATGGTTACTCGGGCTGGTATGACGCGAATACAAATAGCAGCCATCGGCATTGCC
>JALVEJ010000006.1 GCA_027031025.1 Flavobacteriales bacterium
ACATACCGGAAAGTTGCCAATTATCGGTGTCAATACGTTTTTAGGAAAAGATGGCAGTAAAACGCAAATTCCGGGGGAAGTTATACGAGCCACCGAAGCCGAAAAACAACAGCAAATAAAAACAGTTCGTAATTTGTATAAAACTTACGAAAACGAAGCACCAAAACGATTGAGAAAAGTGCAAGAAGCTGCTATAAACAACCAAAATATTTTTGCCGAACTAATGGAAGCTGCCAAAGTCAGCTCATTGGGGCAACTGACTGATGCTTTATTTTTAGTAGGCGGACAGTATCGTAGGAATATGTAAATCGCTGATGATTTGGTTATTTATTTAAATGTTTATTTGACATTTTAAGGAACATAAATGAAAAGTTTTATACTTTTTTTAAATATTACATAGTAAGGTAATTTGGCTCCATATCGATTTAAGTGGATAAAATATCTCAAAAAATAATGCCCCCGACCTTCGTCGGGGTTTAAAGACTCTATTTTTATGGTTTTATTTTAATAATGTCAGCCATTCGGGCTTATTTAATAAACCCCGAAGGGGTGATATATTGATAGACAAAACAATAATAAACACACCATTGAACCCCGTAGGGGTAATATATTTATAGAAAATTTATGACGTTAAAAATAATAAACCCCGTAGGGGTGAAATTATTTAAAAATAAAATCGTCTTGATTATATGGTTTTGAATCTAATTTATTATTACCCATATAAAACAACATAGAACCGATAATTTCTATTTTCACAACTAACGGATATTCAATAAAATAGGATTACAACCCATTTTTTAGAATTTTTCACAAAAAACTTGCGTAGATTATTTAATAATGTTTATCTTTGCACTGGCAAGTCCTACACGACCAGCTCCCTTTGAATCCCCCAGGGCAGGAATGCAGCAAGGGTAGAAGGTTGTAGCGGTGCGATGTAGGTAGCTTGCCATTTTTTATTGGTTGCCGTTTGAAAAAAATTGTCGTAATTTTACGGTTGTATTGACCAAAATAACTTCTTTCCATGCAGCAAGTTTCAAAAGTAGTTCTTTTAACCGGCGCTTCCGGTGGCTTAGGCACAGCAATAGCCAAACATTTATCAGAAAAAAATTACATCGTTTACGGTACTTCAAGGCAACCACACACATCGCCCTACTACACATGGATTCCTATGGATTTGTCTGATGCCGACTCAATAGATGAAGCTGTAAAACAGGTTTTATCAAAAGAAAACCGAATTGATATTCTTATTAACAATGCCGGAATAGGGATAACAGGCAGTGTTGAGGAAACCTCCATAGAAGATATCAAACATGTTTTTAATGTAAATGTTTTCGGGGTGGTTCAAACCATTCAAAAAGTTTTGCCTATGATGCGTAAACAACAGTCCGGAACCATTATTAATATCAGTAGTATAGCCGGCTATACGGGTTTGCCATTCAGAGGATTTTATTCGGCAACGAAGTCAGCGGTTATGCGGATGAGTGAAGCTTTAAGTAGCGAAGTTAAGTCATTTAATATCAAAGTAATAGACATAGCACCCGGCGATTTTCAAACTAATATTGCTGCCGGGCGACTTTATACGGAAGCAAGAGAAAATTCGCCATATTATTCAGACTACAAACGTATTTTAAAAATGATCGATGAAGAAGTGGAAGCAGGTTTGAAACCGGATGTTTTAGGGCAAAAAATCACGAAAATATTGAACTTAAACCATCCTAAATTACGATACAACATCGGTTTATTTATGCAACGGATCACCCCCTATTTAACTTGTCTTTTGCCCGGACGTTTTTTTGAAAAATTGATTAGAAATCATTATAAAATGCACAACAAAAATTCATAAATAAAATCAGCTCTAATACCAAATTAAGTTCAAAAATTTGGTTCCATATCGATTTAGGTGATTAATATATATAATATCTTAAAGAATAATGTCACCCCTTTGGGGTTTAAGACTTTGTTTAATTGTTTATTATAATAATGTTACCCCGACAGTCGTCGGTATTATTTAATGAACCCCGAAGGGGTGATATATTTATAGACAAAACAATAATAAACACACCATTGAACCCCGAAGGGGTGATATATTTATAGGCAAAACAGAAAATTTATGACGTTAATAACATTAACTCCGTAGAGGTGAAATTATATAAAAAAATAACAATCATGATTAGATGATTCTTAAACCTAATTTATTATTACCCACACAAAGCAGCATAGAACCAAAAATCATATAGTCATTACGATGACCTATTAAAATAATTTCCCCTTTACGGTCATAGCAAAAATAAATTTTTTATTCCCATTAAAATTTCCGATTTTTGAAGTTTGTAAAATTGCTGAAATTAATGGCTAAAAAAAAGGCAACTAAAAAGAAAAAAAACTCGAAAAATATTCATTTTCAATTTAATGACCGCAACAGACTGATTGCCGGTTTAGGGTTGATTTTTGTCAGTATTTCGTTGCTGATTGCCATTGTGTCTTTCTTCTTTAACTGGAAATTTGACCAGAGCAACTTAACTTTATCTCCCGATGGCGAACCGGCGCATAATCTTATTGGCAAAATAGGTGCCTACATGGGACATATTTTGGTGTATAAAGGCTTCGGTTTATTGGCATTACTCATTCCATATGCCTTGTCTTTTTCGGGTTTATTATTAATTGCCAAAAAACCGGTCATCAATCATATCAGACGTTGGTTTTGGGCTTTTATTTACATGTACACAGGCGCTTTCCTGTTAGCTATGCTTTTCCCTTCCAATTATCTCTGGTCAGGTTTGTTTGGAAAAGAAATAGCTTATTTTTCAAAACAGATTTTCGGTCATATCGGTAGTATAATCCTTTTATTATTTGTTTTATTGACCATCATCAGTATCAAAACCGGATTAGATGCCCATAAAATTCAACAATTCTTTCATCAGTTTTTTTATAAAAAGAAAGCTGCCGACAATAGTCTAGATGATTTTGACAAAAAAACGCAAGTGTCTGATGATGAACCACTTATACCAACACAAGATGTCGGTATTATGACACTAGATGACGATATGGTTATCAAAAATCCGGTCGAAGAAGAATCGGTTGTAGAAACAAAGCCTGAAACAGAAACCGCCAAACCAACTGCAAAACCGGAAGATAACACCCAAATGCATATTGCTGTTGCCGGCGATGAAGAAATTATTGAAAAGGCTGAACATTTAGTCGATCAACAAGGTCCTTATGATCCACGTCTCGATCTACCCAATTATCAATTTCCCGGCTTTGATTTGCTCAAAGATTACGGCGCCACCGAAATAACTTATAACGAAAAAGAACTCAAACGTAACAAAGATAAAATTGTCAAAACACTGCTCGATTTTAAAATTAAAATCTCAAAAATTGAAGTAGTCGTTGGACCTTCGGTTACGTTATACGAAATCATTCCCGAAGCCGGTGTGCGTATTTCAAAAATCAAAAATTTGGAAGATGATATTGCTTTATCATTAGCGGCTTTAGGTATCAGAATTATTGCTCCTATGCCGGGTAAAGGAACTATCGGTATTGAAGTTCCCAACAAAGTGCGCAAAATCGTTCCTATGCGTTCGGTGTTGCAATCCAAACGTTTTCAAGAAGCCGAAATGGAATTGCCGGTGGCTATGGGCAAAACCATTACCAACGAAACTTTTACATTTGATTTGACCAAAATGCCGCACTTGTTAGTTGCCGGTGCTACCGGACAAGGAAAATCAGTAGGAATTAACGCCATTCTTACATCGTTACTCTACAAAAAACATCCTGCCGAACTAAAATTTGTATTAGTCGACCCTAAAAAAGTAGAGCTGACCTTGTATAATAAAATCGAAAGACACTTTTTAGCCAAACTCCCGGACGAAGAAGAAGCTATTATCACCGACGTAACCAAAGTAGTAAAGACGCTAAATTCCTTGACCAAAGAAATGGACGACCGCTACAATCTGCTCAAAGATGCCATGGTCAGAAACATCAAAGAATACAATGAAAAGTTCAAAAAACGCTTGCTTAATCCCGAAAAAGGACACCGGTTTTTACCTTATATAGTCTTAGTTATTGACGAGTTTGCCGATTTAATGATGACAGCCGGTAAGGAAATAGAATTACCCATTGCCCGTATTGCCCAGTTGGCTCGTGCTGTGGGGATTCATTTGATTGTTGCAACCCAACGCCCTTCGGTAAACGTTATTACCGGTATGATTAAAGCCAATTTTCCGGCACGTATTGCCTTTGCCGTTACGTCAAAAATTGACTCACGAACCATCTTGGATACCGGTGGTGCAGAACGTCTAATAGGAAAAGGTGATATGCTAATTTCTACCGGCAGCAAGCTTGTCCGGTTGCAATGTGCCTTTATCGATACCCCCGAAGTAGAAAATATAACCGAATTTATCGGTTCACAACGCGGTTATCCTTCTGCATTTCCGCTCCCCGAAGTAGAAGATGAAACCGGTGGCACAAAATTTGATGACAATATGGAAGACAGAGATGAGCTGTTTAAAGAAGCCGCATACATTATTGTCAACGCACAACAAGGATCGGCATCCTTATTGCAACGTAAGCTTAAACTGGGCTATAACAGAGCAGGGCGTATTATCGATCAGCTTGAAGCGGCGGGAATTGTAGGTCCTTTTGAAGGCAGCAAAGCCCGTAAAGTATTGATACCTGATGTCATAGCTTTAGACGAATTTTTTAATAACGAATTATAATTTGATCATCATGAAAAAATTTTTGATATTATTTATTACAATTTCATTCACTACCGTAAACATGCTGGCACAAAATGATCCTGCTGCCGAAAAACTACTGGATAAAGTCACAAAAAAGTTAAATAGTTATAAAAATATTTATGCCGAGTTTAAATACAGTTTAATCAATAAAAAAGCCGGTGTATCTCAACAAACCAAAGGCAATGTAACCATTGAAGGCAACAAATTTCACGCCAGTTATATGGGTATTGAAGATATTTTTGACGGACAAAAACGTTATCAAATCATTCATGAAAACGAAGAAGTTAATGTCTCAACGCATAAAGATGAAGATGAGTTTACACCTAATAAAATATTTAGTTTTTATGAAAAAGGCTACACCAAAAAAATGGACATCAAACAAAATGTCAAAGGGCATATCATTCAATATGTCAAATTAATTCCTAAAAATAGCGATTCACCCGAAAAATATATTTTGCTGGGTATTGATATGAAGACCCTCAATATCCATAATGCTATTATTGTTGAAAAAAACGGCTCGGTTATCAATCTGGATATAACACGTTTTCAGACCGACAAAGTATTACCGGCCAAACTCTTTCAATTTGATAAAAACAAATATCCCGACTATTATATTAACGAGCTGGATTAGTTTTGAAGATAGTTTATCGCTACATACTAACCAATTTTTTTAAAAAATTCATCCCGAGTTTTATCATTATCTATTTCATTTTTGTTTTACAGACTTTTTGGTTGTATTTTGACGAATTGGCGGGTAAAGGCTTGGGATTGTGGACGATATTCAAATTTTTACTTTATATTTCACCTTTTGTTGTTTTAAATGCCATACCGCTTTCCATTTTACTCGGCGGCATCATGAGTTTTGGCAGTATGTCCGAAAAATCGGAGTTTACAGCAATGAAATCTATGGGCATTTCATTGAAATCGATGATGAAAGCCCTCAGCCCTATGATTATAATTTTAGCCATTGGTGCTTTTGTTTTTGCCAACACTGCCCTACCCTACGGCAATTACAAGTTTAGTAACTTAAGACGCAATATCAAAAAGAAAATGCCCAGCGTGGCCATTTCGGAAGGCATCTTTAACGACTTTAAACCTGCCGGTATCAATATTCATGTCAAGAAAAAATATGGCAAAAATAACAACCATCTAAAAGACATCATCATTCACCAAAAGGTTAACGGCATACCGGATAAAGTGATTATTGCAAAAAATGGTCTCTTTAAAAGCGATCCGAAAAATCAGTTGATTCAATTGATTTTATATGACGGCTATTTTTATGAAGATTTGACCCGTCAACAAAAAAAAGCTTCGGATCGTCAAAAATTTCCGGCCATTAAAACGGCTTTTACCAA
>JALVEJ010000007.1 GCA_027031025.1 Flavobacteriales bacterium
TAACCCTAATTTGCAAAACATCCCGATACGAACCCGTTGGGGCAAAGAAATCCGAAAAGCTTTTGTAGCCGAAAAAGGACATAAGTTGCTTTCGGCAGATTATTCGCAAATTGAATTAAGATTAATAGCTTCATTTAGTCGCGATCCTGAGATGTTAAAAGCCTTTGATCAAGACGAAGATATCCACCGTGCTACGGCAGCCAAGGTTTTTGATATACCGCTTGAAGAAGTAACCAAAGCCCAACGTTCGCATGCCAAAAGTGTTAATTACGGTATTATTTACGGGCTCTCTGCTCATGGTTTAAGTCAGCAAACGGGTTTGAGCCGTAGCGAATCTAAAAAATTGATTGATACCTATTTTGAAACTTACCCGACGCTTAAAGATTATATTAAACAACAAGTAGATAAAGCCCGTGAACAGGGTTATGTGGAAACCATTTTTAAACGCCGGCGATATTTGAAAGATATTCATTCGCGTAATGCTATTGTGCGTTCCGCTGCTGAACGCAATGCTGTTAATGCGCCTTTGCAAGGTAGCGCAGCGGACATCATCAAAAAAGCCATGATCAGCATACACAACAAATTGGCTGATAAGTATCAAACTAAAATGCTGCTTCAAGTTCATGACGAATTAGTTTTTGAAGTGCCTGATAATGAACTGGACGAAGTCAAACAACTCATTAAAACCGAAATGGAAAGCGTTGTAGACTTGCCGGTACCGTTGATTGTTGATATAGGTATAGGTGATAATTGGTATGAGGCACACTAATGATGAAACTTTGACAACCATTTTATTTTAATTTCATAAAAAAAAGCCCGGCATATTAAATATGCAGGGCTTTTTTCATTGAGCAAAAGTTAATTACAGGAATTAACAATCTTATTCTGTATCTTTATCTTCTTCATTTACAATGATAAATTCCGAACGTCTGTTAAGTTGATGTTGTTCATTAGTACAAGGGCTACATTTAACTGCCGGTTCGCTTTCACCTTTGCCTTCGGCAGATAATCTGGACGCATCAATACCTTTGGAAATTATATATTCCATGGTTGATTTGGCACGTTTTTCAGACAGTTTTTGATTGTATTCAGCCGAACCTCTTGAGTCGGTATGTGACACAATATGGATTTTCAGTTCGGGATATTTTTTCATCGCTTCAACGACTTTATCCAATTCAAAAGCAGCATCGCGACGAATATTCCATTTATCAAAATCGAAATATATGGTGTTGATATCCAACTCTTTAACCGTAATTATTTTTTCTATAGGGTTTAATGCAATTTTAACGGCAACCTCTTCGTCATCTGTTGCCGGTACATCGACTTTATTGTTTTCATATTCTTCCGCTCTTCCTTCTACGCTAACATTTTGATTACATTCAATTAAAAAGTCTGCGTGACCTTCATCGTCGGTTAATTTGGTTTTAATAGGATTTCCTTCTTTATCTGTAAGGGTTACGGAGGCTTGAGGCAGAACTTTTCCTGTTTTGGCATCGACCACAGTGGTTGAAATCAATACATCGCAAACAGGTTTGATATTTTGAATGGTATAAATATTATCATCACCAATTCTAGTAGCGTCTCTGTTACTTGATATAAAACCGTTTTTGGTGTCATCATCAATATAAATGGCAAAATCATCTTTTCCGCTATTGAGAGGCACCCCTAAATTTCGAGGTCTTGAAAATTTGCCATCAACATTTTTGCAGGCAAAAACATCTAAACCGCCTAGACCTAGATGACCATCAGAAGAGAAATACAAGTCTCCTTTTTTGCTGATAAACGGGAAGTTTTCACGTCCTTCGGTATTGATATTGGGTCCTAGATTGACCGGATCACCGTATTTGTTATGTTTTTTTATTTCTACGTAGTATAAATCCGATTGTCCTAAACCGCCGGGCATATCAGATGAGAAATACAATCTTTTTCCATCGGGACTGACGGCAGGATGTCCAACCGAATAATTGTCATTGTTGAAAGGTAATTCTTGAACATTAGTCCATTCGCCACGGACAAGTTGTGCAGAAAACAATTTCAAACGACTAATGCCCGTAGAATCTGTTTTATAAGTTCGTTCATGATAATTATCGCGGGTAAAATACATGGTTTTACCGTCTGGAGCAAAGCAAAAAGTACCATCGTGATATTTGGTATTGACATCACCGGGGACTTTTTCTATATTAGTAACAGCCCCATCAACATAATCAGCTTGGTAGATATCTAAGAAAGGTTGTTTGTCCCAATCATAAGTTTTGCCTTTGGTATCACGGGCTGATACGAAATAAAGTTTGTCGCCTAGGGGTTTGGCGTCAAAATCGGCATATTCTGTATTGATATTCGGCATTTCATTGACGACAAATTTATCTTTACCGCGATCTAAAATTTTAGGTAAATAGTTAGGATTTTCTCTAAACTTGATGGCGCGATGGTCTGCCGGTTTCATTTGGGCAAATTTTTCCATCCAAGGTATGCTTTCTTCATATTTACCATTGGCTTTCAACATTTGTGCATAGCGGTAAAAAATTTCGGGATCATCCGATTTAGATGCCAAAATAGCATAGTATTTTTCAGCATTTTTAGTATCAAAAATTTGATAGTAAGTATCGGCAAGATTTTGATACACATGGTCATCGGCATCGCCTTTTGCTATTGCTTTTTCATAAGTTTCAGCCGCCTTGACATATTGCAAGCGCTTGTAATATTTATCGGCTTTTTTAACAAGTGAACTTTGTGCCATAGCGGCATTGAGTCCAAATGTTAATGAAATGATGAGTATATATATTTTTTTCATAGTCATAATTTTTAGAAGTATCTGGGTGATAACATAACTTTTTTGCTAAGGGACCAATCATAGTTTAAGAAAAACTCATGAGAAACCGGGCTGTAATAAGAAATATCGGATACATGCACATCATAAGCATAACCTAGTCGCAAAGCATTAAACAGACGAACATTAAACAAGAAGTTAACCGAATCATGTAAGCGGTATGAGGTTCCGAATTCAAACCGGTTAAAGAACAAGAAGTTCAAGTTTAAATCCGCTTGGATGCTTTGGCTGACATTATTATATAATAAGAAATGTGGTTTGAATTTAAAGTTTTTACCAATATTAAACACATAACCACCGGCTACAAACAAATGGATTTCGTCTGATGCTTGATAGCCGTTACCTCCGTTGAATTTGTTGGCTAAGAAGTTAGGCACGGAAACCGATAGATAGTATTTATCGGTATAATAAAACACACCGGCACCAAGATTTAGACGGGCATCGCTCAAGCTATTGGCTAAAACCGGATCGTTGGGGTGAACGATGTAATAGTCGTTATTAACATTAAATAAATTAACGCCGGCTTTTAAACCGAAAGCCAAATTGGAGTTGGTAAAATGCAAAGTATGCGAATAATCGGCTGTAATCATGCTTTGTTTGATTGGCCCGTATTGGTCTTTGATAAAAGACAGTCCCACACCGTTATTATCATTAAATGCACCATGAATATCGGCGGTTAAAGTTTTAGGATTTCCGGGGGCATCATACCATTGGTTACGATATAATGTCCCGAAGGAAATTACTTCAGGTCCCTTTGATCCGGCATAAGCCGGATTCAATATGTTCATATTATACATATATTGTGTATAATGTGGCAATTGCTGCGCTTGTAAGGTTCCTAACGAAAGGAAAAGGAATCCGACAATACTTAATATTATTTTTTTCATAGTTAATAAGTTTTTATCTTGCTAAATATAACCAGCCGGTTAATTTTTTACCGTCTTTAAGTTTGATGACATAAAAGTAAGTAGCTGCCGGCAAATCGTCTCCGTTATTATTTTTACCGACGAACTCATTGGTGTAATCTTGTTTGTCGTAAACCATAACACCACGACGGTCAAATATTTCAACTTTATCAATACCTGTTTTTTGAGCTAAATAGTCTAAAAACCATTGATCATTATCACCGTCACCATTGGGTGAAATAGCTTCGGGAACACGACATTCAAAAGGATAGGGCGTTACCACATCGGTATAACTGACGGCACAACCGTCCACCGAAATATTAACTGTATAAGTGCCACCGTCTGAGATGGTCAGTTTAGGATCGTTGCTTAAAACCGTTCCGTTACCATCAACCCATTCATAAGTAACTGTTGTATAGTCAGATGCATTTAAAACGGTTCCATCTAATATCTTGGTTTCATTTTGACAGATGATTTCTTCTGTCGGTAATTCAACCTGCGGCGCCGGCAACTTGGTTACGGTTACTTCATCGAATTCAGAAAAGGTATTACCATGACAATCTTCAAAGGTTACTTCAAGTGTATAAGTCGTTGTATGGTCAAAAGGAATGGTTATTTCAGTATCTGAGCCAATCACGTTTCTGTTGTCATCATACCACTTTACGGAAGCGTTGGCGTCTGGCACAAATTTATAGGCTTCGGGGGCAGTAGGTAAAATTTCCCAAGGTCCTGTATTTCTGTTTGGCAAAGTAGGGCTGGTAACATCACCGGGATAGTTGCCGCAAGTATCAGGCAGTAACTCTTCATTTTGTGTTCCTAAAACAGCCAAGCCGTCATTCCAAGTGCCACATACCGGTTTTTCTTTGATATGTACTTCAAAAGAATAATCGCTTTCATTAAAAACAATTTCTTGACTGGTTAAAAGATTGTTACAACTAAATTGTGGAATATCTTCATAAATAACGACAAACTTACGGTTGGGTGCTGTCCCGATGGTCATGTATTTTAATGCCGTAGTTGAAGGGAGTGTTGGTATACCTATATCTATATCATGATAAGCTCCCATGATAGAAGCAAATGACAAACTGCTACTGTTGTTCCAATAGGGTAGTGTATGGTTAGGGATTAATTCGGAAGGGTCAATTGACCACGCATCATAAGTAGTGGCAACACTCGGCTCAAAGATGATATCACCATTAGAACCAACCACTATTTTGTCATAAGTTCTACCATAAAAATAAACTGGGAAAGGCAAATCAATAGGGTCTCCATAACGGTCATCAATTCGTAAGGGAGAAGTCGTCCCTCCATCTGTAATCATGACATCTTGTGCAGTGGCATCAATCGGAATCCAGTTAAACGGCACGCTTTCAACCCGGTAACGACCGGTTAAAACACGACCGATATCTGCCTGGAGTGTTACTTCCGTTTCGCCATTACAGAGAACCTGATCGGGTCCGGCATCAATATGCTGTGCTTGAATATTTGAAGTTGAGAAGCCAAATATTAGCACAAACAATATAAAGTAATTGTTTCTTTTCATAACTTTGTTATTTTAATAATTAAGCCAAAAATAAAAAAAAATATGGCAATTTTTACCTTTATATAATTTTATTTGTCAATAAATAGAAAGATGATTGAAAAAAGAGAAAATTTTTACGAAAAAGTTATTTTAATAGGCATAATTAATCAACAACAATCAACCGAAAAGGTTGAGGAGTATCTTAAAGAATTGGCTTTTTTGGCAGAGACAGCCGGCGCGCAAGTGTTGAAAAGTTTTGTGCAAAAATTGGATAAACCCAATCCTAAAACTTTCTTAGGCTCGGGTAAACTGCAGGAAATAAAACACTATATTGAAGAAAATAAAGTTGATAGTGTCATTTTTGACGACGAATTGTCTCCGGCACAACAAAAAAACTTGGAAAAAATTTTGCAAGTCAAAATAATTGACCGTACGCGTTTGATATTGGATATTTTTGCCCAGCGTGCGCAAACTTCGTATGCGCGAACACAAGTAGAGTTGGCGCAATATCAATATTTGTTGCCGAGACTGACCGGTATGTGGACGCACTTGGAGCGCCAACGCGGAGGTATCGGGATGCGCGGACCCGGTGAAACGGAAATTGAAACCGACCGTCGGATAATACGAGATAAAATAGCTTTGCTTAAAAAGAAATTGAAAGCTATCGATAAGCAAATGGCAACCCAACGAGGTAATCGTGGTAAATTGGTTAGGGCAGCACTAGTCGGTTATACCAATGTGGGCAAAAGTACACTGATGAATGTTTTGAGTAAATCGGAGGTT
>JALVEJ010000008.1 GCA_027031025.1 Flavobacteriales bacterium
GGATATCGCCGGGCAATTTGCCAAACCAAGAGAACAAACCGCCAAATGCCCAAGTAAACAAGCCCATAATGATAAATAAGACGCCTATTGAAATGAGTAATTTTGCAATGGTTCCCATAATTGATTAAAAATCTACATCATAATTCAGGTTTTGATCACGCAACAAGTGTTGTAATTGTTTTTTGCTTTTAAAGACGTTTGATAAGAGTTGTTTACCCCACCCAATTTGACGCGTGTATTCTCTAAAACTTTGACGTTTCCAGTCAAAATCTTTTTGCCAAAAATGCGTTGGAGACACATAAAAATAGGTGTAATTAAAAATCAAACTACTGTCGCTTTCTCGTTGCACCAGATTTTCTTTACTCGCAGGTGCTAAAAGTGTTGTTTGATAACGGGCAGCTTGTGCTTTAAAATCTTTGATAAAATCATCATAAACCGGAATAATTTTATCTAAACTGAAATTATTGTAAGCCGTTTCGCCAATCTTGGAAATGGGTCTGATTTGAATAATATCAACACCATATTTTCCGTAAACTTTGAAAAAATCTTTTAATTCTGGAAAATTATCTTCATTAAATGTATAGTTGATTCTTAATAACAAATCCGGATTTGATTTTTTGATTTCTGAAATCAATTCCAATGCCTTGTGAAATTTTTGGTAATCTCCTTTTTGCATCATCTCTTCATAAGTATCTTTATAAATACCGTGCAAGGAAACGGTTATCTCGTTTAAGCCGTTTGTGACCCATTTTTGAAGTTTGTCGCGTATCAAAAGATTGGCATTAGTCGTCATGGAAATATGCGGCACACCATATTGTTTGCCTAATTCAAAGACTCTGTCCAAATGTTTATATACCGTTGGTTCTGCTCCACAGCCGACTTGCAATTTTAAAGCTTGCGGTAAACTTTGACGTGCCCAAATATCTAAGTCGTCACGGGTAAAACTACCTTTTAAAGTTTTGACGTAATTTTCATCAGTAAAATAACACATCTTACACCGCAAGTTACAAGCCAAAACCGGATCGAAATTGACGGCAAAATACCGGCGTTTAAAGGTATGTAAAAACCATAATACCAAAAATTTAAACCGGTGACTTTTGATTTTGGCATTCCATTTAAGTAGATAATATGTGATGGGGCGTGTGGCGATGACTATTCGAGTTGAAAGTGAAAAGTTAAAAGTTGAAAGTTTATTTTTGTTAACGATGTGATTTAAGATATCAAGTGTCAGATGTTTGAGGCATTTATCATTTATTTTCCTTATCCAACCGGCAATTCAACACTAACATTTAACATTTTGAACCTTACCGGCTTTTAACTGATAAAACTATAAGTCGTCCCATCCTTACCGTCTTTGAGTTGAATGCCGAATTTGGCTAATTCATCGCGTATTTGGTCTGACAACGCCCAGTTTTTTTCGGCTCTTGCCTTGTTTCTAATCTCTATCAATAATTGAATAGCTTTATCAAATGCTTGGTGATTACCAACTTCTTGCTCGGTTTTGTGTAAACCAAGTACATCGAAAGCAAAATTATTAACAGCTTTGCTTAATTTTTCTTTGCTTTCTTTGGTAATGTTTTCCTTACCGTCCTTAATTAGATTGATATAACGAACCGCTTCAAACAAATTGGCTATCAGCACCGGCGTATTGAAATCATCGTCCATAGCGTCATAAAAGCTTTGGATAAGCTTGTCAACCTCAAAAGAATCTTTGTCTGCAACCGGTAAATCTTTAAGTGTCTTAACGGCTTCCATCAATCTTTTATAGCCCTTTTCAGCTGCTTGTAAGGCATCTTCCGACAAGTCTAAAACATTACGGTAATGTGCTTGCAACATAAAAAACCGCACAACTGCCGGAGAATAAGCTTTGCTCAACAAATCGTTTTCACCACTAAAAATCTCATTGGGCAACAAATGATTCCCTGTGGACTTACTCATTTTTTTTCCGTTGAGTGTCAACATGTTAGCGTGCATCCAATATTTGACCGGATCAACGCCGTTTGCGGTTTTTCCTTGCGCAATTTCACACTCGTGATGCGGAAATTTAAGGTCCATACCGCCACCGTGAATATCAAATTGCTCGCCAAGATATTTGGTGCTCATAACGGTACATTCCATATGCCAACCCGGAAAGCCTTCACCCCAAGGCGAGGGCCAACGCATGATGTGTTGCGGTTTGGCTTTTTTCCAAAGCGCAAAATCTTGCGGATTGCGTTTTTCGTCTTGTCCTTCCAGTTCTCGGGTATTGGCAATCATATCTTCTATGTTTCGACCACTTAACTTGCCATATTTGTCTATTTCTTTGTTGTATTTAACGACATTAAAATAAATAGACCCGTTACTTTCGTAAGCATAACCTTTATTTAAAATTTCTTTGGTCGTTTCTATCTGTTCTATGATATGTCCGGTTGCAGTCGGTTCAATATCCGGTGGTAAGTTGTTGACCAAATCCAGAACTTTATGAAAATCAATGGTGTATTGTTGAACAATTTCCATAGGTTCCAGTTTTTCCAACCGGGCTTTTTTAGATATTTTATCTTCTTGGCTATCGTCTTCCAAATGTCCCGCATCGGTAATATTGCGGACATATCTCACTTTGTAACCCAAAAATTTAAGATAGCGATAGATGACATCAAAAGATATAAAGGTGCGAACATTTCCCAGATGCACATTGCTGTAAACGGTTGGTCCGCAGACATACATACCCACATGTCCGGGAACTAAGGGGTTAAATTCTTCTTTTTGACCGGTTAGGGAATTGTATATCTTCATGTTTTTTTGAGGAATTGAGGATTCTTTTTGCTTCATAGACAATATAAGTTCTATTATGTTAGTTCACTACTTTAAATTTTGCTCCTGCTTACAATTTGAGGAAATGAGGATTTTTTTAACCATTTAAGGCATATATGGTCATAAAAAATTTTTTCTTTTGTGTTCTTTTATGTCTTTTATGTTTTTTTTTATTTCAGATTTGCGATTTCAGATTTAATTAGAACACTGTCTCTATATTTATAGGGATTGCGATGCTGGCGCAAAGAATGTACCGAAGTGTCAGACTTGTGATTTCAAATATTTCACTTCGTTTCGCTTTTTCGCTTTCTATTATACTATAAACTTTGTATCCGTATTGATATATCTCAAAAACTCTTTTCGCACTTCGGGGTCTTTAAACCTTCCAGCATATTCGGCTGTCAATGTCGAAGAGGTAATATCTTTAATCCCGCGCGACACCAAACACATATGCTTAGCATCGACTATACAAGCTACATCTTCGGTTTGAAGAGCTTCTTGCATAGCTTTGACAATCTGAACGGTCAGTCGCTCTTGCACTTGCGGACGCCGGGCGAAATAATCGACAATCCGGTTGATTTTTGACAAACCCAAAACCCGCCCGTTTGAAATATAAGCTACATGCGCTTTACCAATAATCGGTAAAAGATGATGCTCGCAAGTTGAAAACACACTGATGTCTTTTTCAACCAGCATCTCGTCATATTTATATTTGTTTTCAAAAGCCGATAATTTGGGCAGATTATCCGGATTTAAACCTTTAAATATTTCTTTAACAAACATTTTGGCGACCCGCCGCGGGGTGCCGCTCAAACTGTCGTCTTGCAAATCTAAGCCCAAAATGTCTAAAATATCAGTCATTTTGGTTTGAATTAACCGCATTTTTTCTTCATCGGAAATTTGATTAGCATCCGGCTTTACAGGTGTTTGTATAGACGCAAACAAATGTTCATCAAATTGTTTATGTTGGTTTTCTGACATAATTTCTACTAACTTATGAACAACAAAATTACAATAATTTTAGAAATGAAATTATTTGCCCGCATTAAATAATTTTTTCTTACTTTTAAGGCGTCAACAAAAACAACAAAAAATTAACAGATGAAAAAAATCCACCCCAAAGATTTTAAAATCAAACCCGGTAAAAAAGTCAAGATTGAAGATTTGCCTACCAAATATGACTTGCATGCCGATAAAAAAGAAATTGAAGACGAACTTAGAAAAGTGCGTCGCAAAATTGCTCAGATTCAAACCAAGATTTATGCTGCCGGCACACCGGCTATTTATATAGGGATACAAGGTATGGATACTGCCGGTAAGGACAGTTTGATTCGGGAAGTTTTTAAAGATATCAATCCGAGCGGTATTGAAGTTTACGACTTTAAAAAACCGACGCCCTTAGAGCATGCGCACGATTATATTTGGCGGCATTATAAAACTTTACCCGAGCGTGGCAAATTCGGCATTCATAACCGTACCCATTACGAAGATGTTTTGATAGCCCGGATTCATCCGCAATTGGTCTTAAATCAAAAAATTTACGGCATCAACAAGCTGGAAGATATTGACGACAAATTTTGGAAAAAACGTTTTAGACAAATTCGAGATTTTGAAAAAACACAGGTTGAGAACGGTACCAAAATGTTTAAATTCTTCTTACATCTGTCCAAAGAGGAACAAAAAAACCGGTTTCTGCGTCGTATTCGTCGGGAAGATAAACAATGGAAATTTAATGCCGCCGATTTAAAAGAGCGTGGCTACTGGGATGACTACCAAAAAGCATATGAAGATGTACTAAATGAAACATCCACATCCTATGCCCCTTGGTATGCCATTCCGGCAGATGACAAACCGACTGCCCGTTTGATTGTGGCTAAAATATTGTTGGATGAACTCAAAAAATTGGATGTTGACTTTCCTAAATTAAGTGACGAAGAAAAGGCTAAATTTGAGAGCTATAAACAAGCTCTTGAAAACGAATAGGCTATTTGTTAAATATTTAAAAACAATCAAAATTTATTGATTATTTACTAAAATTTCGTTATAAAAAGCTTTTTTGAAAGTTTTATTTACTTATAATGTTAAATTAGAATTAGATTTGCATATTAATATTCAAAAAAATCAGATGAAGAAAATTACTACATTTTTATTATTATTTGTGATAACATTCTCACAAGCACAACTTTTTAATTCCGTTAGAACAAATGGTGGTGGAGACAATCATATCGCTTCAAGAACCGTAACCGATTGGTTGCATTATGACAATGGCACAAATGCTAATGCTTTTGGTGCCCAAAGTGGCTCCGCCACACTCGGCGTATATATTAAATTGTCCCCTACACTCTTAGCAGGACACATTAACAGACAAATCGAAGAAGTAAAATTCTTTTTAGGTGCCGACGCTGCAAATATGACTAGTAATTTAACTATTGAAATATATACAGATCCGGCAGCCGCACCGGTTTATACCGAAGATTTTCCGTCGTCATCTTTAACGCCGGGTAATTGGAATACTGTTACTTTATCCAATCCTTTTGTTATTACCGGCGCCGAACTGTATGTCGGCTACAAATTGACGTCTGCCGGATATGTAATTGGGGTTGATGATGGCAGTAATTATGTAACCGGTGTTAATTTTTACACATTTAACGGTGGCGCTATGTCTTCATGGGATAATATTGCCTCATACAATTTTAACCTTCAAGTAGGGGTTGGAGGGGCTATTACCTCTAATGACGCCGGAGTGTCAAATATTAATTTGCCGGCAATCTTGCCCCAACCGGGTAATACTAATATTGAAGCAACTATCACAAATTATGGCGCCAATACATTAAATAGTATAGATTTTAATTATCAAGTCGATGGCGGCACAGTTCAAACCGATCAGCTAACAGGTTTGAACATCCCAACCGGACAAAGCACCACTGTAACCCATAGTGTTCCATGGAATGCAACCGTTGGTTCACATAATGTAGATGTTTTTGTTTCTAATTTTAACGGTAACGGACCAGATGATATTACTGCCAATGACCACATGATAAAAACATTTTCAGTAGCTTCAAATTTTACGCAAAAAAAGCCCTTATACGAAGAGTTTACCAGTTCAACTTGTCCGCCTTGTGCTAATTTGAATAGTAACTATTTCAATAATTCTTTTCTTTCAACAAATACCGGCAAATACAATTTGATTAAATATCAAATGAATTGGCCAAGCCCGGGGGACCCTTACTATACATCCGAAGGAGGCGATAGAAGAGCTTACTATGGCGTCAATAGTGTGCCGACGTTGTTTTTAGATGGTTTCGATGGAACACATTTTAACACCATAGCCCTACAACAAGACTTGGATGCCGCTTATGCAGAACCTGCATTTTTTGCCATGACATCTTCATATTCTATCGACCCTAATACGAAAGATATAAACGTCACGGTTAATGTTAATCCTTACTTAAGCGGTGATTACACCTTACATTGTGCCGTTGTAGAAAAAACAACTACAGGAAACGTCGGGAATAACGGAGAAACCGAATTTTATAATGTCATGATGAAAATGGTGCCTGATGCTAACGGAACTGCTGCGGCTGTTGTTGCTGATGTTCCGGAATCTTTTAATATTACGGCAAATCTTAACGGCACTAATATTGAAGAATATTCCGATTTGGAAGTTATCGTCTTTTTACAAGATACCGGAAGCAAAAAAGTGATGCAATCCGTTAAATCAGTTGATTCATCCGGTGCTGTTGAAGATGTGGTTTTTTCAAGTTTAAAAATATATCCCAATCCTACAACCGGTTCTCTGTTTATTAATAATGCCGAAGATATGTCCATAGAAATATATAATATCAGCGGAAATTTATTATTTAAAGAAAAAGATTTAAGCAATCAAACAAATATTTCATTGGATAATTTAACCAACGGCGTATATTTTGTTAAATTTATCAAAGACGATAAAATTGATTTAAGAAAAATAGTTGTTAATAAATAACCGTGAGTTAGTTTTTTTAAAGAAACAAATCGAAATATGATGAAAAAAATTACTTTATTATTGCTTTTCTTATTTGGATTACAATATTCATTTGCACAATTGCCGGTTAGTCATACACCGGAAAACAAAAATGTGGTTTTAGAAGAGTTTACGGGTATTCATTGCCCGTATTGCCCTGATGGACATCGGATAGCACAACAAATACAAGATGCTCATCCCGACGATGTCATTTTAATCAACGTTCACACCGGAAGTTATGCCAATCCGGGTGCCGGAGAACCGGATTTTAGAACGCCTTTCGGGGCAGCACTGGCAAGCCAGTCTCATTTGGCTGGTTATCCTGCCGGAACTGTAAACCGGCATTATTTCGGTTATTCACAATCGGGGTCTCCATCCGGCGCTACGGCTTTAGGACGTGCACAATGGAACGGTGCCGCTAATGTAATTTTAGGACAAACTTCCTATTGCAATATTGCATTAGAAGCCGATGTCGATGTTCAAACCAGAGAAATGACGGTAAATGTTGAAGTTTATTACACGGCAGATGCGCCTGTTAACAGTAATTATATTAATGTAGCTTTATTGCAAGATAATGTTGAAGGACCACAAGCCGGTGCCTCAAATTTTAATCCCTCACAAGTCTTACCCAACGGTAATTATAATCATATGCATATTTTAAGACATTTGATTACAGGACAATGGGGGGATGAAGTGACGACGGTCACGCAAGGAACATTAGTACAAAAACAATACACATATACGCTCCCGGCTGATATCAATGGCGTCGATTTAGAACTAGGAAATATTCGTATTGTGGGATTTATAACCGAAGGACATCAAGAAATTATCACCGGCAGTCATGGTGTTATTAATTATACCGGACTTCAGTATAATTTGAATGCCGGAATTTTAAATGTCTCTTCTGACGACTTTATTTGTAGTAGTAATGAACTCAAACCCAAAGTCACTATCAAAAATACCGGTTCACAAGCTATAACGGCATTAGACTTTGAATATACTGTCAATAATGGCCCAACACAAACCTATTCTTGGACAGGAAACATCAATTCACTTGGTTCAAAAACTATTGATTTACCGGATTTTAGTTTTACCGTTGAGCCAACTAACACACTATCCGTAAGTATCACTTCGGTAAACGGAAACAGCACTGATGAAAATGTGGCAGATAACAGCCAAACAATAAACTTTAACAAAACGACCAATGAAGGACAAGGCACAGATTATGTGGTCACTATTGTGCAAGACCGTTACGGTTCCGAAAGCAGTTGGGTAATTACCGATGAAACCGATAATGTTATTGCTAATGGCGGACCCTATTCAAATTTGCCGGCTAATGGCACGCAAACTCATACACATAATGTTACTATTAACACCTCCGGTTGTTACAAATTTTATATGCTGGATTCGTATGGTGACGGCATGTGTTGTAGCTATGGTAACGGTTCATATCAATTGGCACAAGCCGATGGCACTATAGTTTTGCAGGGTGATGGCAATTTCAGTTCACAAGACAAGCAATCTTTTACTATTGATGCTACCAACGCCGTTGATGATACTGTTTTTAAATTTTTAAAGATTTATCCCAATCCAAGCTCAGGCACAATTTTTGTAGCTAATGCTCAAGATATGAACCTTAAAATTTATAATATTAATGGTAGTTTGGTTTATCAACAAAATGATTTAACTGCCAAAGAAACGATACAATTGGATTTGTCTAATGGCGTATATTTAGCTAAATTTATGAAAAACGATAAGGTAGCAGTCAGAAAGATTGTTGTCACAAAATAAAAAATACAGGAAATAATGAAGAAATTTCTACTTTTCAACTTTGCTTTTTTGAGTTTGATGGTATCGGCTCAAAACTATTCATTGGTTAATCAAGAAACCGGTGATGCCATCAATGATGGCGATACTGTTACGGTAAACACAAGCGGTGTAACGACTCATGTTATTTTTACTAATAATAGCAGTGTCCCGCAAAAAGCCACTTTGGAAATAGTTAATATTATCAACACCGATGGGACTGAAATGTCTTTTTGTTTCGGTTTTAATGGTGGCGGCAACTGTTATTTTCAAATGAACAGCGGTGGCACTTATGACAGTAACGCCAACAATACCAATTATTTACAGCCCGGTCAATCTACCGGTAATGCCGATATCGATTTTACACATACGGACGCTAATCCTAATTTTTCAAACTACCCAAAAGACTATGTCTTAAAGTTGACGGTTTATAATGCTAATGACGATTCTGTCTTAGGTGTAACTAATTTCACTTATCGATATGATCCTAATGCACAAGGCATTAATACATTTGATAAAAATGATGTGTTTATTACAACCGGCTATCATGTTGTCAATGTCATCAGTAAATACGCCACAAAAGTTAGTTTTTATAACTTAACCGGACAAAAAGTTAAAGAAGTCCATTTAAAACCGAAGCAAAATCATATTTATACCGGAAATATGACATCGGGTATTTATATTGTTCATGTTTTAGCCGATAACGGAAAAGAATTGTTTAAGAAGCTTATTATTAAATAGATAAGTCGTAATGATATGCCAAAATGCTGCCTAAAAAGGCAGCATTTTTTGTCAAAACAAAAATCCGGAATAACGTTTCTTTCCGATAACTTCGCCTTTTTGGTTGTAAAATAACCACTTGCCTTTTTTCTCTCCTTTGCGGTATTTACCTTTGGTTTTAAGTTGTCCGGTAGGGAAGTAATATAAAGATTCGCCATGTAATTTGCCATCTTTGTAGTGTAGTTTGGCTTTGATGGCACCGTTTGGCCAATACTCAAAGTATTCACCTTCTAACAAATCGTGGTCATAATTTGCTTGAACCATAAGCTGTCGTGGTTTTTTATCAAAATATTGGTAAAATTCACCGGTTACGTCTCCTTCATCATAGTTGGCAACATTTTTTAAATTGCCTGATGGATAATAAGTGCGCCAAATACCGTATGGCAAATTGTCTTTGACTTGTCCCTCAATTTTGAGTGTTATGCCGTCGTCATAAAATTGTTTGTATTTGCCGTCAGCAATTTGTAAGCTGTCGGGAAATGATATTTTAAATTCCAAATCCTCAAAATAAACATTATGGATATTTTTATCTACTTTTTTTGCCAGTTGCTCGGCTTGTTCTTTTCGTAAGGCTTCCTCGTCATGATCTATAATTGAATGGCTTTCAAAATACTCGCCTTTACTTACCAACTGCAATCCTATTCTACTGAAACTCAACAACAAATCTTTTTTCTCTTCTAATGATTGACGCGCTTTAGGGGTTAATGAGGTTTGCAAAATATGATACAACTTAGGCATGTGAAAGTAAATCATCACATTGGATTTGTTGTTAAATTCATCTTTAAAATCCATAAAATCTTTGTAGTGCGATAAGGTATTGCCGGTCACATAATCATCTATAAAGTTTTTGAGCACTTGTTCCGAATTGCTAAACACCACATAATTTTCGATAAAAGTATAATAAGGTTTCTCTATCTTATCAAATAAATCGCCCAGTATCGTTTTAAAAAAGGTTTTTTGATGTAAATAATTGATTGTAAAGTTTTTGTAATTGTAACTTTTAAATTTGAAAGGTGAGCGTTTTCTGATTTGTTCCGTGATATGTGTTAAGCCTTTGCGTGCGTCAGTTATATTGTCAGCTTGAATAAGTAACAATAAATCTGCCGGACGTTGCCGGTTGTTGGAATGGATTTTAACCAAATCAATTTCTTGTCCTATCCAATCAAACAAATCGGTTTGCAAATCAATTTTTAAAAATTTTTCCAATTTTTTCAGATTATTGCGATAGCTTGTTCTTTTCGATTTATTTTTTCCGGTATAACTGTTGAGCAAACTTTGATAAAACAAATCAAAATCTTTAAAACCAATAGCCGTAAACATAGCTGTTTCATTACTAATGACATCATATGAGTCGATTTTCCCCGGTTTGATGTCGAGTATCGCATTTAAATAGGATTGGGTGGAGTCTATCAGGGTAATCCCTTCCATACCAATCCGTTCGTTATCATGCGTAATATCAAAACCGGTCATATCCAAATCTTGAATTATTTTTTTGGTTTCTTCTGATAAGCTATTAAAATATATTCGCAAATAGTTTGGCAATTGTTTATAATTCAAATAAAGTTGCACCAATCCGTTCCCTAATTTATCATCAACTTGTTGAAAATCAGGTCGTTTTAACCAATGCGACTTGTTTTTTTCATCCAAAACAGTTTTGAGCAGTTTATAAGAAAAAGAAGCTATCAATAAATTGTCAAGACTTGTGATGTAAACCGTGTTTTCCTTGTCTTTTTTATCTATAAGCTTATAAATTCGGATTTGGTTGTATGACAATTTAACCACTTTATGAGAACCACTTAATTGTAAAATCCGATTCAAAATCTTTTTGATATATTCAGACTGTTGTAAATCAACCACATACACAAAATCATAATCCGTAGCACTCGTTACATAAGCAGCCATTGCCGTAGGTCGGTTGTTAAAAATAACTTTAGAAGCTTTATTGTCGAGCAAAGTATTATTGAGCAACGAATCCACAGATTGTAAGTATTCAAATCCCTTGGTTTTTATAAAATGTCGCCAAATATTGGTTTTAGATACTTCTTTCCAAGCATCTGTTAGTTCATTGGTTTTTAAAATATAAACGGCATTTTCGGGCAAAACACTTAATAAATTGCGTTTGATATCCGATTGTAGACTTTTGTATCCAAAATAACTGCCGGCTATAAGGAGTAACAGAGCAAGCGTGATAATGATTTTTTTATTCATGACAAAAAGTTTGCTCAAATTTACAATAAAATGTTTTAAAAGGCATCATAATTTGATGCGTCTCACACCTCAAAATTTCATTAAAAATCTATCTCCGGGCTTTAATATTTTAAGATGCTTTATCGGTAATTTTTTTAAAGCGGAAACCGGTTCTTTATAATGTTCAAAGGTGCCAAAATGCACCGGAATAATTATTTTTGGTTGTAATTGTTTCTGTAATTTTTGAAGCATTTTGGCATTAAGCGTTAAGGTCATGATCCAACTGCCTTGTTTGGCGGCGCCCATATTGGGAATCATCAAATCAATCGGTTTATGTCTTAACGATTTAACAATCTTGTTCTTATAAACAGTATCACCGGTTAAATAGATGTTTACTGTTTTTTGTCCATTTGAAACACTGATATAATACCCGTTACCCTTTCCGGCAAATAGGGCACTTAACGGATTGATACCGTGTATTGCCGGAATAGCAGTTATGTCAATGATGTAATTTTTGATATAAAACACTTGATGTTGTTGCCATTGTAAGACATGCACATTGGTTTTACCGTCATTTAATAAAAGTTTAGAAGCGTTTGGATTAGAAATAATAGGCAAGCTATTTTTGATGACTTTTAAACCGTAGGCATCCAAATGATCTTCGTGATTATGTGTAATGAGCCACAAATCAATTTTGTCAAAATCTTCCGGCTGATAAACCGGCGCTTCAATCCTTTTCGATTTAAACCAAAAATAATCTTGAACCGTTCCTTTGGGACATAACACCGGGTCAACTCCGATATGCAAATTACCAATACTCAAAATAAGACCGGCGCCGCCAATCCAATGCAATAAAACTTCCATATTTTTCTTTTATCGACAAAATTGCCGGTTAAAATAGTTTGATATCCAAACCTCTTTACACTTTTTATATTAAAAGTTGTGATTATTATAGACTAAAAGACAATGCTTTTTGGTATAACAATTTTTAATATGTTGAAAATCAACAATTTTCAAATATAATAAAAAAATTATTGCAAAAAACCGCTCATTAAAAATAAAATGGCTGCCACACCTCCGGCAAGCAAAGCATAAGGCAACTGCGTTTTGACGTGATCAATATGGTCAGAAGCCGATGCCATAGATGAAATAATGGTTGTGTCGGATATAGGGGAACTGTGGTCCCCAAAAACACCGCCACTCAACACCGCGGCAATCGTTAAATACGGATTAACATCTAAACTCTGCGCCATTTGAACCGCAATAGGAATCATAATAGCAAAAGTCCCCCAAGAGGTTCCCGTAGCAAATGCCACAAATGCCGCAATAGCAAAAATAATAAACGGCACCAAGGCAGGAGATAAAAAATCTTTGGTCAACCGGGCAACATATTGTCCGGTTTCTAATTCTTTGGTTACGTGACTAATAGCAAATGCCAGCATCATCAATAGCGCCAAGGGCATCATTTCGGAAATACCTTTGAGTATCCAGTCAAACATGTCCGTGATTTTAGCTATACCTTGAATACGGTAAAAAATCAAAGCAAAAAACAAAGCCGACAAAACCGCCAGCAATACCGCCGTAGAACCGGAACCTTTACTGATGGCAAAAAATATTTTGTCAAAAGAAATACCTTTGCCCAATGTTTGCGTTGCTTGTTGCCACCCGTCTAAAATTAAAGATACCGGCATCATCACAACCATAACCGCCAGAGGCAAAACCATATTGTAAGCTTTACTTTTTTGTGCGCTGACTACCGGTTTGACACCTGTTAATTCTTCCGAAATCATCGGTTTGGCGTTGTCAGACAAAATTTTACCTTCAACTTGTGTCCTATACTCGGCTTGTTTCATCGGACCGATATTGAAGTTAAAGAAAATCACCATCAATACCAAAAATAAAGCTAAAACCGGATAATAATTATACTGCATGGCTTTAAACAAAACCCCGAAACCATTGTCAAATCCTTGTGATAACAGTAAACCCATAATAAAAGCACCCCAAGCGTTAAAGGGAATTAAAATAGAGGTTGGCGCCGAACTGCTATCGGCAATATAAGCCAATTTTTCGCGTGATATTTTAAGTTTGTCAAATAATGGTCTGAATACGGTTCCAACCGTCAAAGAAGAAATACTTGTCTCAACGAAAATAAACACACCGGTCAGCCAAGCCATAAGCTGAATTTTTTTTCGGTTTGAATCCAAATGTCCGGTCTGTAAGCCGCCCAACTTCCGGTCTATCCACGCCACAAAACCGGTCACGCCACCGGACTTTTGTATCAAGATAATCAAACCGCCCACCAAAGCACTGAACATAATGGTTTTGGTATTGCCGGCATCTTTAAAAACATCGACCAATGCCATCACTGTTTGATAAGTGCCGGTAAAAATATTCCCATGATAAATAATCACCCAACTCAACCAAATGCCTAATAACAATGACATATAAACTTGCTTGGTGCGAATGGCTAAAACAATAGCCAAAAGCGGCGGAATAACCGACCAAAATCCGTAGTCGTGCATGGTTTTTTGTGGTAAAGATAAGGATTTTTTGATGACATACTCAACAACAAATTCACAGAACAGAACAGAAAACCAAATAAAACAAAGCCAAATGCAATTTTCTAATAACCACGCAAGAGTATCATAAAACAATTTACTCACCCTATATTTAATAAATTTTCACTTTTAATAACCAAGATTTACCATATTGCCCGTTCCCAATTCACGCCACAGGAATATAAATTTCGACGCGGGTGCCGGCAGCTTGTTTCTGGTCGTCATACAAATCGGTAAACCGAATTTTATATTTATGTTTAAAAGCTTGTGTATAAACCGCCAAGCGTTCTTCGGTGATTTTTATCCCCATCGATTCTCTATTGAGATTCACATTTTTTTGCGCCCGTATTTCCCTAGCTTTTTCACGACCAATACCATTGTCTTCAATGACAATTTTAATGTATGGTAAATTTTTTGAGATTTTCATCAATAATTGTTTGTATCCTTTTTTGGGGGCTAAACCATGCCAAATAGCATTTTCTATAAAAGCTTGAAAAATCATAGGCGGCACTTTTATCCGGTTAATATTCACGGTGTCATCTATCGTTAATTGAAAATCAATACTATTGTTAAACCGCATATTTTCCACTTCGATATAAAGTTGCATCAAGTCGAGCTCTTCTTTTAAGGATGTTTCCGGTATTTTAGCATTATTGAGCACCATTCTGATAAGTTTGGCAAATTTAGTCAAATAAACAACGGCTTGCTTTTGATCGTTTTTGATGATAAAATTTTTGATGGCATTAAGTGCATTAAATAAAAAATGCGGATTCATTTGTGCCTGCACCGCCTGCAGTCTTAATTGTAAGATTTGTTTAGAGTAGGCAACCGCTAATTTTTTTTGTTCGGCTATGCGTTTCTCTTGCATTAAAGTGTTGATTTGTTGTATTTTATCACTAACTTCTTCGCCCAGTTTTTTGGTTAAATCCTCTTTAATAGCTAAGTTTTTTTCATGTTCTTTGATGATGAGTTGTTGCCAAAGATTCTTTTCTTCTATGATGAGTTTTTGTTTTTGGCCCAAACCAAGTGCAAACAAGATCATTTCAAAAGCTGTAGCCGCATAAAACAACACTCTAAAAGGTCTGCCCGTGTATGTCAGATAATGTGAGTAACTGGTGATGATCAAATAGCTTCCCGCACCTATCAAAAGATAATATTTTACCGGCGATTTTGTTCGATATATTAAAAATAAAATATATAAAGACAACAAAAAAATAACGGGCAAAAACGCAAAATTGTAGGCATAATCCAAAAGCTTTTGATTATGTTGAACGATTGCAATTAAAGTCAAAATGGCCAGCGTAGTCAACCCTAATTTTAAAAATATTTTCAACCGGTAGGTAAATTTTGGAAAATATTGGTCTAAATCGATAAAAGTAATCGCAAAAAACATATAAATGGTAGCATATAACCATTTAATTGGATCATACAAAAATTCTATATAAGGACGGCATTGGGAAACCAGGTCTGCCAAAACAAAATGTTTAGCACGATGAAATGTGTAAATAAACACCAACAAGGCATAAAGCGCATAATATAAATACGCCCGGTCTTTATTTTGAAAATACAACAATAGATGATACAAGCCAAGTGCCAGCAAAAAACCTGAAACAAATATCACAATACCATTTTCTTGTGGCTGTGACAAGGATTGAATCAAACCGGTTGCTGACATAAAATTAAGAAATATTTAGCGCCTCAAAGACTTGCTTGCGATGCTTTCGTGAAATGGGAATAATCTGATTGTTACTCAAAATAATTTCGCCCGAACCGTGTTTGACCAATTCTTTTATTTCATTAAGATTAACAATATACGATTTATGAATTCGTATAAAATAGTCTTTGGGCAAAAGTTCTTCAATGTGTTTGATGCTTTTTGACACCAAATAATCATCGCCGTTTCGCATATAAACGGTCGTGTAACTACCATCGGATTTGCAATATAAAATATCTTCCGGCTCTATCAAGATGATTTTGTTATTTAAACTCAATGGTATTTTTTTATGCCGTTCAAGATTGCCTTGTACCAATTTGCTCAAAACAGTTTCAATATTTTTGGTAGCATGGTTACTGCCTTGGCGATTTTTAACCTTATCTATAGCTTGTATCAAATCGTCCGGGTCAACCGGTTTGAGTAAATAATCTATGGCATTGGCTTTAAAAGCTTGTATGGCATATTGATTATATGCGGTGGTAATAATTAAATCAAAATTTTTGTATTCTAAAAGTTGCAATAATTGAAAACCATCAATTTCGGGCATTTCTATATCTAAAAATACCAAATCCGGTTTAAGCTCATTAATACCGCCTATTGCTTCTTTCGGATTGGTAAAACTTTCAATTACTTTAACATCTTGACTGAAATTTTCAATCTCCCATTGTAAACTTTCTATGGCGAGTTGTTCATCATCAACAATAACGGCTTTAATCATTTTAAGTTTGTTTTTTTGTCCGCATAAATTTACTAAAAATATATAACACGATTTAATATAATTTATAAGCTATCATATATTTTTTATAAATGGTCAATTCTAATTGATAAACACCAAAATAGAATCTATGCCAAGAACAATTATTAAAGCATCCGTTGGCAAAATGCTTTTTATGTGAATAATTTTTGATTTTTAAAGTCAAAAAAGACATTGATTGATGTTTATTTCTACAATTTAACCCTTTCGGGTGATATAAAATCATACTATAAAATGAGAAAAAAAGCTGCCTGAGCATCTAATTTTGCATTATAAATCAACACTTAATTATTATGAAAAAAACAGGTATTATTTTAATGTTGTTTTTATTATTCGGTCAAGTTTCTCATGCGCAATTTTTAAAAAAATTGATGAAACATGCCGAAGACAAGGTGAAAAGCGAGGTTGAACGCCGATCGGAACGAAGAGTTGATAAAGGTATTGATAAGACCCTCGACAAAGCCGAAGATGAAATAGACGGTAAAAACAAAAAAGCAAAGAAAAAAAGTAAATCGGCAAAAAAGGCTGAATCAAGTCAATCAAATGACAGTGAAGAAACCGGTAACGATACCGCTTCCGGCAAATCGTCCAAAGCCAAAAAACACAATTTGGTTTGGAGCAGATATGATTTTGTACCCGGTGATACGGTCATCTTTGAAGACGGACCGGATCCCGACGAAGAAAACGGTGAATTCCCGAGCCGGTGGGATTTATATCAAGGTGGTGCCGAGATAGCGGAATTTGACGGTGAACCGGTTATTACCTTTATCACGGATTCCGGTAATATGTACAGAAAAGGAATTGTACCCTACTTAAAAAACCCTGAACAAGATTATTTACCGGATGTGTTTACCATTGAATTTGATGCTTATTATAAACCAAATGTCTATAATGAAAGGTATTATCTGACGTTATATGACCGTAAAAATCAATCTTATTGTTGTTCGCAAATAGAGATTTATGTTAATAGTGTTAGTTGCGGAGACTCTGAAGGCTCTTTAAAAGGAAAAGAAAGGAGTAACCGGGATCCGGAAGGTGGTTGGCGTCATATAGCTGTTGCTTACACCAAAGGGAAACTCAAAGTGTATTTAGACGACCAACGATTAATCAACATTCCGCATTTTGAAGGCAATCCTACCGGTGTAACCGTTACTGCTACTGATGAAAATATGTATATCAAAAACTTCCGTATAGCCAAAGGCGGTGTCAAATATTACAAACGGGTTTTATCTGATGGTAAAATCATCGTCAACGGTATCAAGTTTGACGTCAATAAAGCTACGCTCAAACCCGAAAGTATGGGACCTATCAACCGTATTTATAAGTTGATGAAAAAACAACCCGACCTTAAATTCAGCGTAGAAGGACACACCGACAGCGACGGCGATGAAGCTTTCAATATGAAGCTTTCAAAAGCGCGTGCCAAAACCGTGATGGATAAATTAATTTCAATGGGAATAGACAAATCCAGATTAAAATATACCGGTTGGGGTGAAAGCAAACCCATAGATACCAATGCCACCCCTGAAGGCAAGGCAAATAACCGCAGAGTGGAGTTTGTTAAATTTTAATGAGTCAGAAACAACATAAAGAAATTCATAAGTCAATTAAATTAAAAAATTAAAACAATGAAAAAATCAGCTTTAAGCATCTTATTATTAGTGCTCATCTCTACCAATTTATTTGCACAACAAGGTTTTAATTACAAAGCACTCATTACCGATAATGGTAATGCTTTACAAAACCACAATGTAACAGTCAGATTTACCATTTTAGAAAATGGTTCCACTTCTGTG
>JALVEJ010000009.1 GCA_027031025.1 Flavobacteriales bacterium
TAAAGCTTTTTGAGTTTTGACTTTGGAGCGCATCCCCATACCGATTCCGATAGCCGTAATTTTATCAGGAATTTCTATGTCTGTTAAATATTTTTTTGAAGAATCGGTTATGGTCATTACTTCCGGAACATAAGTTTGACTAATAGTATAGCCGCAACGAGGCAGATAATTAGTCACCAGTCCGGCACCAATACGTAAAGCGGCTTTTGAAGCCAAAACCGGAGCGCCAATCATACCGTAGCTACCGCCAACAATCAAGGCATGACCAAACTTGTTTTTGTAACTAAATTTTGAGCGTTTTCTAAGCAGGTTTTCTATTTTAGATGTCAACAAAAAATATTTAGTGGGCATTTCTTTAATCACGTTTTTATCTAAACCGATATCGACTATTTCAAAATCCTTGACATAAGATGCATTTTCTGGAAAAAAGAAACTGATTTTCGGAAATTGAAAACTATATACTTTATCCGCTTTTACAATTGGGTCGTCCGTTGCATTTGAACGGTCGGCATATAAGCCCGAAGGCATATCGATACTCAAAATTTTAGCATCGGAATGATTGATAATTTCAATAGCTTTTTGAGCAATACCGGTAGCCGGACGAGATAATCCCGTGCCGAAAATAGCATCAATGATGATGTCGTTTTTTGTGATGTTTAAAGTTGTGTCTTTTGAAAGTTCAATAACTTTGACCGGTAAATTTTGCAGTTTGATCAAATTGCTTTCAAAATCTGCCGAAGCTTTCTTTGAAAAAGGCACAATAACACAAGTCACATTATATACCGGTTGTAACATACGTGCCAATACCAGACCGTCACCGCCATTATTGCCTTTGCCGCAAAAAATATAAATGTGTTTTTCAAAGCTTACCTCTTTAACCACGTGTTTATGCAAGCTGTTGACAGCCCGTTCCATTAAAGCTTCGGAAGTGATATTTTGTCTGATAATAGTCTGATTGTCAATTTCTTTGATTTGTTTTGCCGTAAATAATTTTTGAAACATCGGTTTAAGTTTGAAATCTTGTTTATTTTTGCTAAAAATACAAATAAATGACACAACAGCCAAGAATAGTTTTCATGGGCACACCCGAATTTGCCGTAGCAACTTTGCAAAAGTTGATAGATAATAATTATAATGTTGTAGGCGTTATTACCGCACCCGACAAACCCGCCGGACGGGGCAAAAAATTGCGTAAAAGTGCTGTAAAACTTTTTGCCGAACAGCACGGTTTACCGGTTTTGCAACCTGCGAATTTAAAATCGGAAGACTTTAACAAGCAATTGCAAGCTTTAAACCCCGATTTGCAAATTGTGGTGGCTTTTAGAATGTTACCCGAAATTGTATGGCGTTTACCCAAATTAGGCACTTTTAACCTGCATGCATCATTATTGCCCGATTATCGGGGAGCAGCGCCTATCAATTGGGCAATCATCAACGGAGAAACCCAAACAGGAGTTACTACATTTTTTATCGATGACAAAATCGATACCGGTGAAATTATTTTACAAGAATCAGTCCCGGTTGCCCCGGACGATAATGCGTCATCGTTACATGATAAACTCATGCTTGCCGGTAGTGATTTGGTAATAAAAACCGTTGATTTAATTGCCAAAGGAAATGTTACGACCAAACCACAACCAAAAGTGGATGTGCCCAAAAAAGCCCCCAAATTGCATGCGGACAATACGAAAATCAATTGGCAAGACTCAGCCGAAAATATCCATAATCTCATTCGAGGTTTATCATACTATCCGGGCGCTTGGACAACATTAAAAATACAGGATAATGAGCCTAAAAAATTGATTATTTACAAAAGTCGTTTTGAACAGACCAAACACGATGAATTAATTGGAAATATATCTGCCGGCAAAAAAGAACTGAAAATAGCGGTTAAAGATGGTTATGTTTACCCCGAAATAGTCAAATTACAAGGTAAGAAAATGATGGATATAGTGGCGTTTTTAAATGGCTTGCGGGATAAATCTGCCTTCAAACTCATTTATTAGTATATTTGTAACAAATATTTTATGTAATATGGCAAAATTTCAAGATTTAATCAATCAAAGTAAGCCCGTTTTAGTTGATTTTAAAGCAGATTGGTGTGGCCCTTGCAAAATGATGACGCCTATTTTAAAAGATGTTAAACAACATTTTGGAGATCGTCTTAAAATTATCAAAATAGATATTGATAGAAATCCCGCCATAGCTCAAAAGTATCAGATTAGAGGCGTGCCTACCAGTATTTTATTTAAGAACGGTCAACCGGTTTGGCGGCAATCCGGTGTATTACCTGCTGACCAATTGATTCATATTTTAAATCGGTATGTATAAACTTTTTGAGGGTTGGATCATTATTATTATTTTTTAGCACATTTGTCGCATTTATTAGATTTGGTTGCAAACAAATGCCTATAAATCAGCCAAACCGCCCAAAGTACTGCTATGTAAATTATGATGTCTGTCATTGGTTTATTGAGGAATTGATGATTTACTGTGTTTCATAGAATATTTTTTGCTTTGATGAATACTTTTTGCTTCAAACAATGTTTCTGCTAACAATTTGAGGAAATGAGATACTAGGTCATTGAGTGATTTTGTGAGGTAACAAGCAAAATCGTACCGAAATGACCGGGTTTTAGATTGAGTAAATAATGAGCACAGGTCGCTGAGTGATTCTGATGATAATTGGAATGGTACCGAAGCGGTGCTTCATAATATGTTTATTGTTCGTGTATGTTAATTTCATATTTCATGCCATATTCCTGCTTATAATTTGATGAATTAAGGGTAAGTCGTACTTCATTATAAAATTTTTTGATGATTGATTTTAGTTTCATTTTTTTCATCATTTCATCAACTCATCAATTGATAGGCTACAAAAGCACTCAAATAAGCCAATCCGGTCATGTAGAAAAACACGATAACCGGCCATTTCCACGTTTTGGTTTCATTTCTCAAAGTTGCCAATGTGCTAAAACACTGCATGGCAAAGGCGTAAAATAGCAGAAGCGAAATGCCTACTGCCAGGGTAAAAGTATATGTGCCGGTAATCTGACTTTTTTCATTTGCCATTCGTTCCCTTAATAGTTGTTCATCATCAGTATTACCCACACTGTAAATAGTAGATAAAGTGCTGACGAAGACTTCACGCGCAGCAAAAGAGGTTAAAAGTGCAATCCCGATTTTCCAATCATATCCCAAAGGTTTGATTACCGGTTCTATGGTTTTTCCCATTTTTCCCAAATAAGAATGTTCCAACTTGTATGCAGCTTGTTCTGATGAAGAAAGTTGAAATGGTTTATCAAAAGAAGGGTTATCAAAACCGGCAGGTCCGTGTGTAGCCAAAAACCAAAGAATAATGGAAAATGCCACGATAATCTTTCCGGCACCGAAGACAAAAGCTTTAACATGATCCCAAACAGTAATTAAAACGTTTTTGGCTATGGGGGCTTTGTATTCGGGCATTTCCAAGATAAAATACCGTTTATATTTTGATTTTATCATTTTACTCAGCACAAAAGCAGACATAAGTGCAGCAGCAAAACCTAAAAGGTACAAAGCCAATAAAACTAAACCTTGCAGATTGATAAAACCGGCGACATCTTTACTTGGAATGACCAAAGCTATAATAATGGTATAAACCGGCAAGCGTGCAGAACAGGTAATAAATGGCGTAACCAACATCGAAATCAAACGTTCTTTATCATTTTCAATAGTTCTGGCACTCATAATTGCCGGAACGGCACAAGCTGTTCCCGATAAAAGCGGCACAACCGATTTGCCCGACAATCCGAAAGGTTGCATCAAACGGTCCATCAAAAACACAATACGGCTCATATAACCCATTTCTTCCAATAAGGCGATAAATAAAAATAATAAGGTGATTTGCGGTACAAAAATCAATACGCCTGCAATGCCTGATAAGATGCCATCGGTTAATAAGTCTGTCAGTTGGTTATTAGGTAAATGTGTTTTTAGATAGGCATTTGTTTGACTAAAAAATTGATCAATCCAGTCCATAGGTATCGATGCCCAAGTAAAAATAGCTTGAAACACCAAAAACATAATAAACAAAAAGATGAGAATGCCCCAAACTTTATGCAACAAAATCCGGTCGATGCGTTCGGTTAAGCCGGTCGCTTCCGTTTTGTCAATCCTGTAAGTATCTTTTAAAATCCGGTTGATGTCGCGGTAACGCTTGATGACTTCTTTTTGCAACAACCGTTTTAGAGTGCTGCGGTCAAAGGGTAATTCATAAATTTTTGGATATTGCTCCTTGATTTCTTTACCGAATTTGTCTTGTTCGGTGTAAAGTAACCATAATTTATAAATCGGTACATCAGGATAGTCGGGTTTTATAAAGTCAATACTGGTACCGGTCAAACCGTAAGTTTCAAAATATTTTCTCGAAGGTGCTTTAAACATATCAGCAATCATCTCTTTCATTTGATGAATCCTGCCTTTTCCTTGATGTTGTCCATCGGCTTTACTTTTTTTTGCACTGACTAAAATAACCGGTATTTGTAATAATTCACGCAACTTATCAACATCTATTTTGATGCCTTTCTTTTTCATTTCGTCACACATATTGATAGCTAACATCACCGGAAATCCTAAATCTTGAATCTCATGAAGCAGAATCAAATTCCGTTTTAAATTATTGACATCCGCCACCATTAATATCCCGTCAATACCTTCACGGTTGCGTAACAATTCTTTTAAGACTAATTCTTCATCTTTTGAAGTCGGATGCAAACTATAAGTGCCCGGTAAATCAATCAGTTCAATTTCGGTGCCATCATCCAGTGTAAAATGTCCGCTGACACGATGCACGGTAATACCCGGATAATTACCGATTTTTTTATGTAAACCGGTCAGTTTGTTAAACAAGGAAGTTTTTCCGGTATTCGGATTGCCAATCAGTGCTATTTTAAGCTTTCGGTTCTTTTTCATGTTCTAAAAGTTCCACATCTAATTCGTTAACAATTTCTTTTCCTAATGCGATTCTGGTTCCGCCTATGATAAAATAAAGGGGCGAGCCGAACGGCGCTTTGTTCAAAAGGGTTACTTCAACGCCATCAACACATCCCATTTCCATTAATTTAAGCGGCAAAGCCTTTTCTTGACAATTGATAATGACGGCTTTTTGATTGGGTTTTAAATCTTTTAATTTCATTATTAAGAATCTTTCTAAATAACAAAAGTAAAATATTTTTACTTACTAACGAGACTTTCATTACAAAAAAATAAATGGTATTATTTTATTGATTTTCAATTGCATACAATAAATAAAAGGTTTTTGCATTGAGTATTGAAAGCTAATCAACGTCTATTTTCATCAAATTTCTCAATTAAAGCATAACGAAAACTGATGAATTACAAAATGTAAAAAAATCAATAAATATTAATTTAAACCTGTTAAAATTACGAATTTTTTAATAATATTAAATTTATGAATTTTTTTACTAGCAAAACATGCTTTTTGGTAAAAAAAACTTATTTTTGTTACGAGAATCTATTAATTTAAAATAATAACATATGGCATTCGATATTGATATGATCAAAAAGGTCTATGAGACCATCCCTAAGCGGGTTGAAAAAGCAAGAAAAGTCTTAGGGCGACCAATGACTTTTTCGGAAAAGATATTATATTCACATTTATGGCAAGGCGACCCTGACAGAGCTTATAAACGTGCCGGCGATTATGTTGATTTTAAAGTCGATCGTGTAGCCATGCAAGACGCTACGGCGCAAATGGCTTTATTGCAATTTATGCAAGCCGGAAAAGATAAGGTTGCTGTGCCATCTACGGTACATCTTGACCATTTGATCCAAGCTTATATGGGAGTCAGTAAAGATTTGCAAGAAGCGATTAATAAAAACAACGAAGTTTATAACTTTTTAGAATCGGTTTCTAAAAAATACGGTATCGGTTTTTGGAAACCCGGTGCCGGAATTATTCATCAAGTTGTATTAGAAAATTATGCTTTTCCCGGCGGTTTGATGATAGGCACCGATTCACATACCGTAAATGCAGGTGGATTGGGAATGGTTGCCGTAGGCGTTGGTGGTGCCGATGCGGTTGATGTCATGGCAGGTATGCCTTGGGAATTGAAATTTCCGAAATTAATAGGTGTTAAACTCACCGGTAAATTAAGCGGTTGGGCGGCTCCCAAAGATATTATTTTAAAAGTTGCCGGTATTTTAACAGTAAAAGGTGGCACCGGTGCCATTATCGAATATTTTGGTGAAGGCGCTGAAAGTTTGTCGGCTACCGGTAAAGGTACCATTTGTAATATGGGTGCCGAAGTTGGAGCTACCAATTCTAACTTTGCCTATGACGAAGCCATGGAACGTTATTTAAGAGCCACCGGACGTGACGATGTCGCCGACGCGGCTAACCAAATCAAAGATTATTTGCGTTCTGATGATGAAGTTTATGCCAATCCGGAAAAATATTACGATCAGGTTATTGAAATAAACTTGAGCGAATTAGAGCCGTACTTAAACGGACCTTTTACCCCTGATAGAGATACCCCTGTTAAAGATATGGGTAAAGTAGCCCGTGAAAATGATTGGCCACTTAAAGTGGAATGGGGTTTAATCGGGTCTTGTACCAATTCTTCCTATGAAGATTTATCACGAGCGGCATCCGTAGCCCGTCAAGCTTTAGAAAAAGGTATCAAGCCCAAAGCCCAAATCGGTATTAATCCCGGTTCGGAACAAGTTAGATATACAGCTGAAAGAGACGGTATATTGGAAGTTTTTGAAAAACTCGGTGCAAAAATCTTTACCAATGCTTGTGGTCCTTGTATCGGACAATGGCGAAGGGATGATATTGAAGGTAATCCTAAAAATACAATTGTGCACTCATTTAACCGGAATTTTGCCAAACGTGCCGATGGCAATCCCAACACACATGCTTTTGTAGCATCTCCCGAGATGGTAATGGCTACAGCTATTTCCGGTCGCTTGGACTTTAATCCAGAAACCGATACAATTGATGGCATTAAATTGGAAGACCCGACCGGTTGGGAATTGCCACCCCAAGGTTTTGAAGTTGACGATCCGGGTTATATTCCGCCGGTAGAAGACGGTTCCGATGTTGAAATCATTGTAGACCCCAATTCGGAACGTTTACAATTACTAACGCCGTTTCCTGCTTGGAATGGAGACAATATTTACAATGCACCTTTATTGATTAAAGTTATTGGAAAATGTACCACAGACCATATTTCTATGGCAGGTCCTTGGTTAAAATACCGTGGTCATCTCGATAATATTTCTAACAATATGCTTCTGGGTGGCGTCAATGCATTTAACGGCAAAGTTGGGGAGACCAAAAACCCGATTACAGGAAAATACGAACCGGTGCCAAAAGTTGCCCGTGATATTAAAGAAGCCAAAATGTTAAGTGTGATTGTCGGTGACCACAACTACGGTGAAGGCTCGTCAAGAGAGCATGCCGCTATGGAACCGCGTCATTTAGGTGTGATTGCCGTAATTGTAAAATCATTTGCCCGTATTCATGAAACCAATTTGAAAAAACAAGGTATGCTGGCATTGACTTTTGCCAATGAAGCCGACTATGATAAAGTTTTGGAAGATGACCGTTTCAATTTTGTCGACTTAAATGAGTTTGCGCCGGGCAAACCTTTGACCATTGAAATTGAACACGCTGACAAATCAACCGATCTTATCAAAGTTAATCATACTTACAATGCGCAACAAATAGAATGGTTTAAAGCCGGTAGCGCTTTAAATTATATTAAAGCGCAGAGTGAGAAAGCTACTATGTAAAGTATTTGAAATTTTTATATAACTAAACAACCTGCGGCGAGACTTTTGTCTCGCCGCAGGTTGTTAATATTGCTTCAAAGCTAAATTTATTTGAGAATTAATTTTGATATATATTGTTTGTCATCAGATAATATTTTTATAGTATAAACACCTTTTTCCATACCTTTTAAACTTATTTTGGTGATTTTATTGCGGATATAACTTTGATAAATTTCTTTTCCGGACATACTGTAAATATAAATTTTGGCTTTTAGATTTTGTTCAGACACAATTGTAAAATCACCCATTGAAGGATTAGGATAAATATTAAAGATATTTGAATATTGGTTTATACTTGAGGTTGATTCTTGAATAGTAACATCATCAACTGCAATATCACCATGTATACCTAGTCCTCTCTCAGCTCTGAATCTTATTTGTTTAACAGTATTTGAAATAGTCACTGTTGCCGGTAACCACAAATCTGTTTCCGAAATTTGTTGTTGTCCTTGAATTGACCACACATCATTTGTCCAGGTAGTACCATCATATGTATCAACATACAACTTGCCCATATCTGCACCATACATATGATAATAAAAAATCAGTTCTGGTTGAGTAAGATTTGTCAAATCAAATATAGGACTTATCAATTGAGCTATATCATTCGGGTTAAAATTGGACGCCTCTGCATAGGCGTATATTGATCCTGTATGAGCTGAAGAAGGTCCTGTGTTACTTGTTGGTGTACTTCCACTATTAGGTGTCCAGCTATATTGACTAGTGAATCTAGGTCCGGAGTTTGCAGGAATACTTGTCCAATCACTTCCTGTCCAATCACCATTGGTATTTGGAGTAAGATTTTCAAAACTATAATTGTAAGGTGATGTAGGTGTTATGTTGTATCCTGTTGTAAAAGTATAAGGACCTACCCAAGACGTGAAATTACCGCCACCACAATCAGATTGGACATAATAATCATAAGATGTATTGACGGTTAAACCTGTTAAGATATAAGGATTACTATTGATACTTATGGTTGTACCTTGCCCTTGTGTAAAACCTGAAGGACCGTATTCAATATTCCAAGATGTAGCACCACCGTTTTCTACCCAAGAAAGTTCGGCAGTTGTTGCGGTAACATTAGCTGATAAATCAGTTGGTTGAATACAAGGTAATGTTGTTACACAAATATCGAAAGTGCCAAATGTATCACCTCCATATTCAAAAAATCTAATAAATAATTCTTCACCTGCTATAAGATTATATAGGAATATTTCAGGCATCATTGAAGCGTAAACGTCGTCATTACAAGCAATTTCAGTTAAATTATTGCAGTCTCCGGAATAGACTGCTAAAACACCGTCAGTTATATCACCTTCGTTGGTTTCAATTCTAATATTACGTGTATTAGGAACAGTTACTTTAAACCAAACATCTCCACCATTATAGCCATTAGATGGGATGCAAGTAGGTCTCGGTATGCCAGAGTCTGTAGCGTTTGTATTAGAGAATGTATTAAAAATACAATTGCTGTTAACTTGTAATTGAATAACGTTACCGCATGCATAATCTTCATTTAATGTGGTAAAAGTTAACGGACCAATCCAATCACTTTCATAATTATTAGAGCAAGCAGATTGCACATAAACATCATAAGATGTTAGCTGAGTTAGTCCAGTTAATGTATAATGGTTGGTATTTACGTTTATAGTCGCACCTTGTCCTTGTGTAAAACCGGTAGGACCGTATTCAATATTCCAATTGGTTGCCTGACCTGCCGTCGTCCAGTTTAATCGAACATGTGTGTCAGCAATATTTGAAGCAAATAAATCGCTTGGAGTTAAACAATTTGGGGTATCTTGAATTGAAATATCATCTATTATTATATTGTTATTATTCTGATATAAATCGGCTTCTGCTCTAAATCTTATTTGTGTTGTGTTATTTGGTATTTGAATTCTAGCATATTTCCATGGATCATCACTACTTTCTTGTTGGGAACCTGATCTAGACCAAATATTATTTATCCATGATGTGCCGTCAAAAATGTCAACATATAAGGTTCCAACACTGTTAGCATACATAAAATAATAGAATGATAATTGGGGGCTGGCGAGGTTACTCATGTCAAACACGGGACTAAACAAATCTGTTGAGAAACCAGTTGCCAGATAAGATTTATCGGGAATTGCATAATTGTTTCCTTCATGAGCTGATGGAAGAAAGTAGTTGTTTTGCATGCCTTCTTTAACTGTCCACAAAATTCTAGGATTATTGATGCCTAATGTATAATCAGGAAAGGCAGACCAACAACTTTCCCGCCAACTGTCATCCGTATTTGGCGTCACATCTTCAAAACCGTATTGGTAAGGAAATGTATTGACAATATCGCAAAGTGTATGAAAGGTGTAGGGACCAACCCAATGGCTGGTATTACCACTGCCACAATTGGCTCTGACATAAACATCATAATAAGCGTTTGGCGTAAGATTGGTAAAGTTGTGAGTTGTATTATTGACATTTATCGTTGTGCCTTGTCCTTGTGTAAATCCGGATATGCCATATTCTATATCCCAAGCCGTAGCTGTACCGTTTTCCGTCCAACTTAAGTCTGCTTGGTTATTTGTAATATTAGAAACAGACAAATTGGTTGGAACAGAACAGGTAACGTCTTCAATCTTAATATCATCAATACAGATAGTTTTTGAGCTATAAAACATTTCACCTCTTTCAGTTTTAAACCTGATTTTAGTGGTATTATTAGGAATGGGTAGATGAATCAGTTTATAAGGATCGGTATCTCTTGTTAGTTGTGAACCGGAAACAGCCCAAATATCATTTATCCATTGAGTTCCGTCATAAATATCAACGGATAAACTACCAATATCATATCCGAACATATGATAATAGAAAGATAATTCTGGATTTGTCAAAGCTGACATATCGAACTCGGGGCTGATGAGATTAGTAATGTCTCCTGTTGAGGAAAAGGAATTATATACATAAGCAAATTTTGTTCCCGAATGGGCGGAATTATAGCTATAGCTTGGTGTGACATTGTCTAATCCGGGTAACCAATGAAAAGAATTGCTGTCTGATTCTTCGAACCAACAGGTGCCGCCCCAGGAAATAGTTGGGTTGTTATATGAAGACGTACTATCTTCAAATCCATATTCGTAGGGAAAAGAATTGATGGTTGGACATCCGGCATAGAAGGTATATGGGCCTTCCCAATCATTAGAGATGCAATCCGGTTGTACATAAAAATCATACCCTTCACCGGATGTTAATCCGGTTAAGGTATATGTAGTGGAATTAACATTTATACTCGTACCTTGTCCGTGAGAAAAACCTTTAGGTCCATATTCAACATTCCAAGCTGTTGCGTTTCCCATTTCTGTCCATGAAATTTCAGTTTCCGTGGGTGAAAGGTTTACAGCTGATAAGTTTTCAGGAAGTGGGCAAGTGTTGGTTGATGCACAGATGTTAAAGTAGCCTTGTTGCCCATCTTTTTGATATATTCTGATATAAAGTGTTTCGCCGGCAGTTAAATCATCAATTTTAATGTAGTTAGTACTAGACCAAGTAGTAGCTTCTACACAATCTATTTCATTCAAGTTGTTACAATCACCGGAGTAAACAGATAAATTAAGCAATCCTATACGTGGATAACTACTACCAATTGTGGCTTTAATTGTCAAATTTCTTGAATCAGGAACCGTTATTTTAAACCAAACATCAGGTTGGGCGTTGGTGCCGCAAGTAGGTGTAGGAATACCGGAATTACTAGCTCCTATATTACTATATGTTGAATAATTGTTTATGCAAATTGAAGTTTGAACATTTAATGGGATGGCATTAGCGCAATAGTCGTTTTCAGGGCTTGTGCTAAAATCTATTGATTCTGACCAATCACTTTCATTACCACCGCCACAATCTGCTTTAACATAATACTCATATTGTGTATGTGGATTTAAACCGGTTAATACATAGGGTTTTGTTGAGGTTGTTATGCTTGTGCCTTGTCCTTGGGTAAATCCTTTTGGGCCATATTCTATTTGCCAAGAAGTTGCCGTTCCGTTTTCTGTCCAATCGAGTGTAATGCTATTGGTTGTTGGATTGGTTGATGTTAAGTCAGTTGGTTTGGGACAACTAATACCTTCAATACGAATATCATCAATACTAATGTTGCCATATCTTTCTCCTCCTTTTACGGCTCTTATCCGGATCTGAATAGTATTGTTGGGGATAAGTATTTTTTCCAAAGACCAAGGGGGAGAATTTCCATTATGATACCTTTCTACTGTTCTTATTTCTGTCCAATCATTACCATCATACACATCAACATATAAACTTCCTACTAAACTATTGGGGACACAATGCCAAAACGACAATTGTGGATATGTTAATGATGACATGTCAAAAATGGGGCTATATAGTTCCGTAACGCTTCCTTCTGAAACGTAAGATTTTGTATAAGCAAAATGTGTTCCTGAATGGGCAGCATCCGGATCTGAATTTGTATTGGGTATAGAAGAGTCCGTAACATTCCATCTGAACATAACATGATAATCAGTAGAATTTGTATCGATGTTGTGCGGTTCGCCTTTCCAGCAACTTTCTGTCCAATCAGCAATATCGTTAGCTGTTACGTCTTCAAATCCATACGTGTATGGGAAGGTATTTATTGTATTGCAATACGTTAAGAAATGAATCGGGTTTGTCCAATAACTGTTATCACCATTACAATCGGACTTAATATACACTTGATACTCTGTGTTGGGACTCAATCCGGTAAGGGTATAGGGTTTGGTCGCGGTTGTAAGTCTGGTTCCTTGCCCGGGGGTGAAACCAAAAGGTCCATATTCAATTTGCCAAGAAATGGCGGTTCCGTTTTCTGTCCAATCTAGTTTAGCAGTATTGGCTGTGATATCAGAAACAGAAATATCTGTTGGGGCAAAGCATGTTGAATCTTTAATGACAATATCATCTATAGCAATATCTTTATTACCATTATAAATGGCTCTAAATCTTATTTGTACTGTATTGTTTGGAATAGAAATTTCTGCCAACCTCCAAGGGTCATAACTATGGGTTTGTTGTTCTCCGGATATTGACCAGACCCCATTTGTCCAATTTGTCCCATTAAAAATATCAACTTGAAGTGTATCGTCATAAATACCATACATATGATAATAGAATGACAATTTTGGTTGTACTAAGCCTGACATATTAAACATAGGGCTAAAAATTATAGTTTCTCCAGCATTATTGCTATTTCCGGATTCGGAATAGGCAAAATTTGAACCGCTGTGTGCGTTATCGGGTCCTGTATAATGTGAAGGAGTTGTCGTATTAGTAATCGTCCATCTAGCCGGTCCATTATCTGCATCTAGAGGAATATTTTCCGGATTGCCATACCAGCAACTCCCTGTCCAATCCCCTTCATAATTTGGAGTAATATCTTCAAATCCATAATTGTAAGGAAAAGTTGTAATAGGATTACAAAATGTTCTAAAGTCAAAAGGTCCTATCCAATAACTGTTATTGCCACCACAATTTGATCGTATATAATAAGAATATTTTGTATTGGGTGTCAATCCTGTTAAAGTAAAAGGTTTGGTATTTGCAGTTATGATAGTTCCATTTCCATGTGTAAATCCGTGAGTTCCATACTCAATATCCCAAGAATTTGCTGCACCATTCTCGGTCCAGTTCAAAGTAGTTTCACTATTTGTTGTGTTGGTAACAGACAAGTTGCTTGGTACTGGACAGGTACTATCTTCTATACTGATATCATCTATAGCTATGTTTGCAGCACCTCTTTTATAACGCTCTGCCCTGAATCTAATTTGAATGGTATTATTGGGTATTGTAACGGACGCCAAGTGCCAGCTATCCGAACTATTAAGTTGTTGCTGTCCTAAAACAGACCATACATTGGTTGTCCAGTTGGTACCATCATAAGTATCAACATAAAGAGCTTTAATATATATGCCAAACATGTGATAATAAAAATGCAATTGTGGATGATTTAATGCTGACATATCAAACATAGGACTTAATAGAAGAGGTTCGTGACGAAAAAAATTTTCACTATACGCAAAATTTGAACCACTATGAGCTGCGTCTGGACCGGTTGTATTACTGGGTGTATCAGATTCGGAAACCTTCCAAGCTGTTTCTATTGGAGATGTAGCCCAACAACTTTCATTCCAATCAGTTTCATAGGTTGGTGTAATGTCTTCAAAACCATATTGATACGGAAAACTATCAATAGTATCACAACCAGTTCGAAAAGTGTAAGGTCCTATCCATGAAGAGGGAGAAGAAGTAAGTCCACAGTTGGTTCTAACATAATAGTCATATGTTGTTAAAGGACTCAAACCGGTCAAAGTATAAGTATTAGAATGGGCGGTTACAAAGTTGCCATTTCCTTGTGTAAAATTGGTAGGTCCATATTCTATTTCCCAAGTAGATAAATCATCGAATGAAAACCAAGATAGTTCGGCTTGTGTGCCAATGATATTTGTAGCGGTTAAATCACTTGGGGGAGGGCAAACAGGACCGTCTTGAATGGCAATGTCATCTATGACAACTCCATGACCGCTATTACATTTTCCAACGAACGAAATTTCATAAGTACTTGATTGTTCAGGTAAATTTATAATTTCCTGTTTCCAAGGTCCAATAACTTCAGTCCATTCTTTTAATAAAATCCAATCATTACTTGATGAAGTTCGATAATAAAGTTTTAATTCATCTACATTAGAATAATAAGGGTGTTGTACATGCCAAAATACCAATTGTGGATGTGAGGCTGTAGAAATATCAACAGTTGGTAAGATGAGTCTGGTAATAGCACCATTATTATCATTATCTCCTCTTAAGGTAAATTGATAAGGTCTTGAATGTCCATGATTAGGACCTCCTAAATTCCTATCCACAAAAAAATCGAGGTTACCCACAATATGCTCTTGCGTTAAATTTGAAGGAAAGTTTTCATCAAAAAATTGTTCGTGATAATAATATTGGGCATTGCTTTGTAAGATGCTAAATATTAAGAGTAGAATCAGAATTGTTTTTTTCATAATCAGATTATTTATGAGGAATTAAACTTAATAAAATTAACGAAATTGTTTAATTTGCAATCAAAAACTAAAAATTGCCATAAGTATTACATACTTTTCAACTCCTGAACCACTTTGGTTAAAGCTGCTTTGGCATCACCAAAAAGCATGGAAGTTTTAGGATTGTAAAATAATTCGTTTTCGATACCGGCATAACCGGGTTTCATACTTCGCTTATTGACAATAATATTTTTTGCATTTTCAACATCCAAAATCGGCATACCGTAAATTGGGCTGGAAGGGTCATTATGCGCTGCAGGATTAACAACATCATTAGCACCGACCACTAAAACGACATCGGTATTGGCAAATTCGTTATTAATGTCGTCCATATCAACTAGTTTGTCATAATCGACATTGGCTTCTGCCAAGAGGACATTCATGTGTCCGGGCATACGTCCGGCAACCGGGTGAATGGCATATTTGACATCTATTCCTTTTTTGGTTAGCAGTTCTTCCAATTCATGCAGGACGTGTTGTGCTTGCGCTACTGCCAATCCATAGCCGGGGACGATAATGACTTTGTTGGCATAATTAAGTAAGATAGCCGCATCACTCGGTCCGGCTTCTTTGATATTGCCTTGAATTTTACTACCGCTACCGGTTGCGGCACTACCTTCACCAAAAGCGCCGAATATTACAGCTGACAGCGAACGGTTCATGGCTTTGGTCATAGCAACAGTCAGAATTGTTCCGGCAGACCCGACCAAAATACCACCGGTCAGCATCGCCATATTGTCATAAAGGAAGCCGCCAAAGGCTGCTGCCAATCCGGTAAAGGAATTTAACAGGGAAATAACCACCGGCATATCGGCACCGCCTATCGGTAAAACGAATAAAACTCCATAAAGCAAGGCTAAACCGAATAAAACATAAATATAAACCGGATTAGCCACATGTGTCGCGATAATATAGGCTGCAAATGCAACAATAACCAGAGCTAATAAAGTGTTGAGGATATTATATTTGGGTAAACGGACGGGTTTGCGAAGTTTGCCGCTTAATTTGCCCCAAGCAATCATACTACCGGAAAAAGAGATGCTACCAATGACCAAGCCGGCAACTATCATAAACATTTTAGAGGTATGACCAACATTGTGTGAAAATTCCATCAAACCGATTAATGCCGCAGTAGCGCCTCCCATACCGTTAAAAAACGAGACTAATTCGGGCATTTTGGTCATTTCGACTTTTTTGGCAATCCCCCAACCGATAACCGTTCCTATTAAAATGGCTATAAATATTAATGTATAAACGAATCCGACAACTTCTATATGGGCTGTTTTAGGGTAAATAAAAATTGTTCCGAGAATAGCTAAAAACATACCAAAAGCGGCATACAAATTTCCTTTTCTGGCGGTTTTAGGACTGCCGAGCATTTTCAATCCGATAATAAACCCGACCGATGCAATGAGATATATGATGTTAAGTAAAGCTGTTTCCATTATTTTTTAGTTTTAAACATGTCCAACATTCTATCCGTTACGACAAAACCACCTACTACGTTAAGCGTTCCTAATACTACGGCAACAAAACCGATTGCCAGTCCTAATTTATTTGAAGGATCCATATGAAGCATGACTAAAATAGCGCCGATTATGACGACGCCGTGAATGGCATTTGCGCCGGACATCAAAGGGGTATGTAAAACCGCCGGCACATGTCCGATGATTTCTACACCGACAAATATCATCAAGATGACGATGTAGATCATCTGGATATTTTGTTGAAAAAAGTTGAGTAATTCTGTCATATTTTTAGTTTTTTATGGGTTACTATTGTGAAAAATTTGCTATAAAAATACAACAAATTCGGATTGATTTTAAAATATCAGTCATTTTTTTGAAAAAATTTTCCCCTGATAATGATAATCGCGATTTACTGAAAAAAATACTCCAATTTATTCTGGACTATAATACCATTCTTTTTGGTATTTGATGTCCCGGTTTATATTGTATAATAGGGATGTTTTATAAATTATTGAAATTCAAAATATTATAAATAAATCAGTCAAAACTCCAATGAGCGCATGAAGCACAAATACATACCAGATTGATTTGGTGCGCAAAGCAATCAATCCGAAGATAATACCGACAATTATGGAGCCTATGATTTCACCTTCGGGTTTACCAATATGTACCAAACAGGATGAAATGGTTTGAATCAATATGGCATTAAAAGCCCCGAACCGTTCTTTTAAACCGAAAAGCAAAAATCCTCTAAAATAAAATTCCCAAGCGATATAATAGAAAACTACATAGGCTAATTCATAAACCATCAGATTACTTTGATCTTGCAATAATGATTTTGCCAATGGATATTCTGACCGGACATCCGGCATACCGGCAGCAAAATAGATTGCTATAACGATAATAGGAATGAGCAACAATAGCGTTTTGGTGCCGGTTTTTATGTCGCCTAAACCCAATCCGTAATCTTTTAGATTTTTATGCATCACAAATTTGATATAAACAGCCGGCAAAACAAAAAACAAAACAAAAAACCTGATGAATTGATTGATACGCAGGTTTTGGTCGGCAGTTGAAACCAAGTCAAAATCCGCCGTAAAAAAACCCGGATAGGCATGATAGCGGTAAACAGTCAATAAAACCGGCGCACTTAAAAGAATGATGTAAGTGTGAATATCCCGCCAATCAAAGTCTATTTGTTTTAGAAAATGAGAAATTGATGAGTTTTTTTGCTTCATAGATTATTTTGTTATTTGATGAGTATTTCCTGTTTCATATGATAACTTCTACTTATAATTTGAGGAATTGATGAGCTGAATATTTATTTTACTTTTCCCAAATCTAAACCGGGTTTCACTGCTCTAATTACTTTATCGCTTGGCACTTTCCACTTTCCACTAATGAATAAACGTTACAAAATGCCTTTGATATAGCCTATCATAATATTTTTCAGTTATGATGAAAGCTATTATAGTCCAAATAACACCGGCAACAATATCGATAAAATAATGATATCTACAATATATTAAAGAAATTAAAATGCCAATCAGGATGGGTATGAATATCCATAACCATTTTTTGCGATATTGTGCAATAATCATAATGGTTGCAAGACTAATGGCAGTATGCAAGCTTGGAAAAGCGTCAAATTTGTTGTGTTCCAGCGAACTGATAGTGTTTCTGATTATATCAGTCAGCCATAAGCCGTCTAAGGATACTTTTTGTTGAGCTACCAATTCCGGAAAATAGCGCGGACCAAGCGCCGGCACTAAAAAGTATAACAGATAGGCACCATAGTAGGTCAAAAACATAAATACTAAAGCTTTGTCCAGTTCTTTAAACATTTTGTGCCGGTACAAATAGCCTAAAATAATCAAAGGCATGGGAAAGTAAAAAAAGTATAAAATATACATCAACTCCGTCAAATACGGATTAATAAATTTTTCTATCCAAACAGTT
>JALVEJ010000010.1 GCA_027031025.1 Flavobacteriales bacterium
AATTTGTGCGGTAAAATCTTCAAAGCCCAATGAACCGAATACATACATAACCAAATCGATGACTTTTTTAAATTCGTCAAGTAATTGATCCGGTGTACAGAATATGTGTGCATCATCTTGCGTAAAACCCCTTACCCTTGTCAAACCATGTAATTCACCACTTTGCTCATAACGGTAAACCGTGCCAAATTCGGCAAAACGCACCGGCAAATCTTTATAACTGTATGGTTTGGTTTTAAATATTTCGATATGATGCGGACAGTTCATCGGTTTGAGTAGAAACTCTTCGCCTTCTTTGGGGGTTTGTATGGGTTGAAAACTATCTTTGCCGTATTTTTCATAGTGTCCGGAAGTCACATACAAGTTTTTATGCCCGATATGCGGCGTGACCACTTGTTGATAACCGGCTTTTTTCTGGGCTTTTTTCAAAAAGTTTTCCAAACGCTCGCGAAGCGAGGCGCCTTTGGGTAACCATAGAGGCAAACCTTGACCTACTTTGTTTGAAAAAGCAAACAATTCCAATTCTTTACCCAACTTGCGATGGTCGCGTTTTTTGGCTTCTTCAAGTAACGCCAAATGTTCTTTGAGCATTTTTTGTTTGGGGAAAGAGATACCGTAAACCCGTGTGAGTTGTGGTTTAGTTTCATCGCCGCGCCAATAAGCCCCGGCAACATTGAGTAATTTGACGGCTTTAATCAAACCGGTATGCGGAATGTGTCCGCCGCGACATAAGTCGGTAAAATCGTCGTGGTCGCAAAAAGTAATTTCGCCATCGTTTAAGTTTTCAATCAATTCTATTTTAAACGGATTGTTTTCTTTTTGATAAAAATCCAAGGCGTCTTTTTTGGACACTTCACGCAGTTTGAATTCGTGTTTACCTTTGGCAATTTCCAACATTTTCTTTTCGATTTTTTCAAAATCTTTTTCGGAAAATTGTTGGTCGCCAAAATCAATATCGTAATAAAAACCGCTATCAATAGCCGGACCGATGGTTAATTTGGCATCGGGATAATATTTTAAAATGGCTTGTGCCATCAAGTGAGCCGATGAGTGCCAAAAAGTTTTTTTGCCTTCGTCATCGTTCCAGGTATATAAAATCAAATTACCGTCGGTGGTCAAAGGGGTGGTGGTTTCCACTTTTTTATCGTTGAATTTGGCTGAAATGACATTGCGCGCCAAACCTTCACTGATGTCTTTTGCTACATCAAAAGGGGTTACATCGCTAGGGTATTCCTTGACGCTGCCGTCCGGTAAAGTAATTTTAATGTTCATGTTTTTTTGATTTATTTTTTTCTCATGTTTTTAGACGCTTTATCAAAACGCCAACGGATTCAAATACAATTTGCAAATTTAAGACATTTTATACATTAAATGATAAATTATTTTTTAGATTAAAAAACACAATCGATTATTTTTACTTCAATAAAATTCTTTTAAAAAAAATCTATTATTCCATTATATTTTTTTATGAATAATTAACATGTTTTTAAAAAATCTTTACTTTTTCAACAAAAATTTTAAATTTGTCTTTTAGAATTTTTGCTTATGCAAGTTCGTTTGTTTATTGTTTGGTTAATTAGTTTCAATGTTTGGGGACAAACAGGCTTAACATCTGAAAATCCGGTAGTTCAAAACATTCTTTCTACTTCCGGCAATGATAGTATTAGTATTATTAATCTGACTAATATTGCCGGCAAAAACCGTTATAACAAAAGCAGTTTGAGTTTGTTAAAAACAGCTGATTCTCTCGGTCAAAAAACAGCCAATCGTTTTTTAAAAGCTAACATTTACTATGCTTTTGGTAACTATTATTTTTACAACGGAGATTTAAGTTTGGCAGAAAAATATTTACAAAAAGCCGGTCAATTGACAGATGCTAAAAAATATCCATTGTTAAAATCAGACATTTTTATGTCACAAGGTGGCGTCTATAGGAAGAAAGGTAAAATACCGGATGCGATTGATATTTTATTGCAATCAGAAAAAATTTTGCGTACTGTTACAATTAATGATAAAGACAAGCAACAACGCCAAATTTTACAATCAAAAAAAATCATACTTTATAACACACTAGCCAATTTTTACAACCAAATAAATGATTTTAATCAAGCGGTGTCTTACTATGATTTGGCGTTGCAAAAAGCTATGATTTTAAACAACAAACGCAATATTGGTGTCATATTGTCTAACAAAGCAGATTTGTTGTTAAAAAACAATCGTTATCAACAAGCCTTGGACATATTAAAACAAGCCATTCGATATAAAACAGAAGCGCGTGCCGGTAAAGGTTCTATTGCCAACACCAACCGTAATATTGCCTTGGCTTTATATAAAATGGGACAATATCAACCGGCATTAGCATATATTAACAAAGCGATTGCACATTTCGAAACATCTGTTCGCACCAATGCTTTTGCTGAAAGTTTGGTTATTCGTTCAAATATATGGCATGAACAAGGTCAATATCAAAAAGCTATAAACGATGCAGAACTCGCCAAGCAAATTGCCCTAAAAAATAATGAATTAGAAACTATTCAAAACGCCGGATTGGCACTTTCCAAAGCTTATGAAGCAACCGGTCAATATCAAAAAGCCCTTACCAATTATAAAATTTATCATACAGCCAAAGATTCTATTTTTAACACTCAAAATATCAAAAAGATTACCCAACTGGAAATGCAATATCAATATGATAAAGAACAACAAGCCCAAAAACTATTGAACCTTGCCAAAGAAAAATCCGCCAAGTTTAAAATCAATATATTATTTTTGGGGTTGGTTGCTCTTGTTTTGATTATCATTTTGTTATACCGTTTGTATTTATTACGTCATAAATCCAACGCCGTTTTAAAACAAAAAAACCGTCAAATATCCAATGCATTGGCCATAAATGAAACCCTGCTGAAAGAAACACATCACCGGGTTAAAAATAATTTGCAAATCATTTCGTCTTTGCTTAATATGCAGTCCAAATTTATGAAAGACAGCATGTCAAAAGAAGCCATTAAAGACAGTCAAAACCGTATCAAATCCATGTCATTGATTCATCAACAACTATATCAAAAAGAAGCCTTAACCAGTATTGAAACCGCCGGTTATTTTGAAAATTTGTTAGAAAGTTTATGTACTTCTTATGGTATTGATCCCGGTAAAGTTAATATGGATATCAATATTGAAAGTCATTTATTAGACATAGACACAGCTATTCCGTTAGGGTTGATTGTCAACGAGTTGGTAAGCAATGCTTTTAAACATGGGATAGATAAAGAAACCGGTAAATTCGGTTTTGTGTTCAAAAAGCTTTCCGGGCATCAATTACTGATAAAAGTGCGCGATAACGGACCGGGTATTCAACAGGTTTTTGATCCCGCTAAAATTAAATCTTATGGTTTGAAATTAATTCATATCTTGAGTCAAAAATTAAAAGCCGATTTAAATTTTCGCAATAACAACGGGCTGGAAGTAACATTGATTATTTCTCATTATAAAATTAATTCATAATGACACAAACCAAACAAGCTTTAAGAATTTTAATAGTTGAAGATGACCTCATCATCGCGTCTGATATCGAAATGATTTTAACCGAAGCCGGTTATAAAGTCGTTGGAATTGCAACCAATTACGACGATGCCATGACAGCTATTGTATCCAATCGCCCCGACCTAATTCTTTTAGATATTAACTTGGAAGGCGATGCCGATGGTGTCATTGTAGCGGAAGACATCAACCATAAATTTCATATTCCGTTTATTTATCTTACATCCAATACCGATCCGTTAACTATCAATCGTGTCAAACGTACCAACCCTGCCGGATTTATAGTAAAACCTTTTAACGAAAAAGATATTTTAACGAATATAGAAATTATTGCTTTTAATAGGGAAAACATAATAGGAAAACCTGTGATAAATGACCTTTTTATCAAAGAAAACGGTAGTTTAATCAAACTTGAAACACACCGGATTATGTTTGCCAAAGCCGAAGAAAATTATACCAAAGTCTATACCGATGAAAATGACTATTTGGTTTCCACTACTTTAAAAAAACTAGCTGAAATACTCAATATGGCACACTTTATAAGAATACACCGGTCTTTTATTGTCAATATGAACTATATCGACCGTATTCAAAACGGCTATGTTTTTATTGGCAAACATCGTTTACCGATTGGGCGCCGGTATCATGATGATTTTTTTAACCGCATTAAAAAATTATAAGACAAAACTTATAGTAAGTCTTTCTGATAAAAATATAAAAAAGCTACCTCTTTTAAAAAAGATAGCTTATGTAAATTTAAATTTTAGAAAGGTTCTTTTTTCTATTTCTTTCCATTCTGCCTTTTTTCCTGCCGCATACGTTTTTCATGCATTTGGGCATCAATTACCGCTACAATGGTCATATTGACAATTTCATCGGCAGTAGAACCAACTTGTAAAATATGTACCGGTTTGTTCATGCCCATCATTATGGGACCCACCATTTGTGCGCCGGTTAGTTCTTTAACCATTCTATAAGAAATATTGGCGGCATCCAAATTAGGAAATATCAATGTATTAACCTTCTTGTTGACCAAATCGGAAAACGGAAAAGATTCTTTCAACAATTTTTTATTGAGTGCATAATCCGCTTGCATTTCACCGTCAATACTTAAATCAGGATATTTTTCTTTTAGTATTTGTGTAGCTTTTTTCATTTTTTGAGCATCGGGATGTTTAGAAGACCCGAAGTTTGAAAACGACAATAAAGCAATATTCGGTTTAATTCTAAACATTTTAACCACTTCGGTCATCATAGATGTCATTTTGACTATATCTTTAACATCCGGATCGACTACAATTGACGAATCGGTAAAAAACAAAGGACCTTTATTGGTAATTAATAAAGTTGTAGCAAAAACTTTTTCAACACCCGGACGTTTTCCGATTACTTGAATCATCGGTCTGAAAATAGTTTTAAAACTCCGTGAATAACCCGATATAATAGCATCGGCTTTACCGGTTTCGACCATCATAGCGCCAAAATAGTTCCGGTTGCGCATCAATTTGCGGGCTTCAATCATAGTAATGCCTTTGCGTTGGTGTTTTTGCCAAAACATTTCGGCAAATTCTTCAACCATTTCATTGGATTCTGACGCAATGGGATCAATAATGGGCAAATCCTCTACATAATCCAATTCTTTTTTCAATTCTTCAATAGTTTCTTTGTTTCCTAATAAGACAGGATGAGCAATACCTTCTTCGTAAGCAATATATGCCGCTTTTAAGACTTCGGGTAAATCAGCTTCCGGATATACCACTTTTTTCGGATCTTTCTTGGCTTGATTGGTAATCATTCTGATTTGCTTGGTTTCAATACCCAAACGTTCTATCAGTTCTTCCTCATATTTTTTAAAATCCTCAATGGGTTCACGCGCCACGCCACTTTCCATAGCTGCCCGGGCTACTGCCGGTGGAATCTTATAAATCAATCGCGGGTCAAAAGGTTTAGGGATAATATAATCTCTACCGAAAGTCAGATGTTTTTCTTGATAAGCAGCATTGACTTGTTCGGGGACGGTTTCTTTTGCCAATTCGGCCAAAGCATAAACGGCTGCCAACTTCATTTCTTCATTGATAGCTGTTGCTCTCACATCCAAAGCGCCACGGAAAATAAAAGGAAAGCCCAGCACATTATTTACTTGGTTAGGATAATCGGAACGCCCTGTTGCCATAATGATATCTTCACGAATACTTGTAGCTAATTTGTAATCAATTTCCGGTGTCGGATTAGCCAATGCAAAAACGATCGGATTTTTTGCCATAGATTTTAAATGTTGCTCATTTAATATATTACCGACAGATAATCCGAC
>JALVEJ010000011.1 GCA_027031025.1 Flavobacteriales bacterium
GGCAGCTGTTGAACAATTTGGCAAAGATTATCGTTTTAAAACCAAATTGGTTTACAGTGGTAAGATTGTCAAAAATATGCTTTTCGGCGATTTGATTTTTCAACCAAGCGGTGACCCGACTTTCGGTTCCCCGCGTATGAAAGAAGATTATAAGCAATTGATAAATGAAGCTATTGCAGCTATTAAACGGCAAGGAATAAAAAAAGTTTCAGGGCAATTAGTAATGGAACTTAACGGTTGGCGGTATCCGGCAGCCGGTAGCTGGCCAATTGAAGACATTGGTAATTATTACGGCACCGGTGCTTGGGATTTTAATTTCAACGACAACCGCATCGATATATATATGAAACGTGGCACTCACATTGGTGAGCCGACCAAAGTATTATATACAGAGCCCAAAATTGACGGCATCACTTATCACAGCAAAGTAACAACTGCCGCACCTGATACAAGCGATGAAGCTTATATTTATGCAGCACCTTTTGATACAGAGCGCTATATACTCGGCACTATTCCGGCAGGTAAAAAAACGTTTCGGGTTAAAGGTGGTATGCCCAATCCACCGCTATCGTTTCTCAAATTGTTTAAAGCCCGCTTGCAAGCCAACGGCATAGCGGTTAAAGGTATTCAAATACGCTATACACAAAAAACGTATCCGCAAACTATTTGGCAACACCGATCCAAACCTTTGTTGGATATTGTTAAAATCACTAACGATCATAGTATGAATCATTTTAGCGAGGCATTGGCATGGCTGCTGATACAAGGCGATGCGCCGGCTACCGGTTATTTAGATAAACAAAAAATTCATGATTTTTTTACTCCCTATGGTTTTGCGGATGCCGATATAGAAGACGGAAGCGGATTGGCACCGGACAACTTGGTACAACCGGCACAAATGACAGCTTTTTTAAAATTGATGACAGATAAACTGGGGCAACCGGTTGTATTAGATATTTTACCACATGGTGGTGAAGACGGTTATGCCAAGTATTTTTTGAAAAACGACACGTTGCAAAAACAAGTTTGGGTTAAAAGCGGGTCGGTTAGTAAGGTGCAAAATTATACCGGTATTTTTAAAGCCAATTCCGGCAAATTTTACAGTTTTTCCATCATGACCAATTATTTTATCGGCAAACATAAAGCCGTTAGAAAAGCCATTGAAAAATTGTTGAAAAACTACATTGTAAGTTTATAAAGTTCAAAATAACCTATGCAAACAAACCTTATACTTTCAACTTTTAACTCAATATGTTTCAAATAGGAAAAACCATAATCACTGACGATTTGTTTGAACAAGAATTTGTATGTAACTTACAAGCATGCAAAGGCATCTGTTGTGTTGAAGGTGACTCAGGTGCCCCACTTTTAGAAGAAGAAAAAGCCGTTTTAGACCATATTTATCCGGAAGTTTTGCCATATTTAACCCCCGAAGGCATTGAAGCCATTAATCAGCAAGGCAAATACGTCATTGACCAAGACGGTGACTTAACGACCCCTTTGATTAACGGGAAAGAATGTGCCTATGTTACACAAGATGAAAACGGAATTTATCAATGTGGAATAGAAGTTGCTTACAATAATGGTAAAATTGACTGGCAAAAACCCATATCTTGTCATTTATATCCTGTAAGGGTTAAAGATTACGGCGAATTTATGGCTGTTAATTACAACCAATGGAATATTTGCAGCAGTGCTTGCGAACTGGGCAGACAATTGCAAGTGCCTTTATTTAAGTTTTTAAAAGAACCTTTGATTAGAAAATTCGGAAAAGATTGGTATGATGAAGTGGAAATCATTGCCCGTGAGTATTTTAAAATGGATGTAAAATAAATAAACCAATGAAAAAAATTGTATTGATTACTTTATTAGGATTGTTAAATTTCGGTTGCCTGCCGGATGTTATTACTATCAATCAAGCCGAAGAGCAAACGGTTTTTCCGGGTGTAAAAGGGGCGCCTGTTATTGAAAAATTTACGGTAAAATTTACTTTGTCTAAACCGGTGCAATTGGAAGCTATCCAATTTAAAAACAAAAATATGTCTTTCAGTCTTGATAAGTTTTTACTTAAAAATTACGATACCGGTCATAATTATTTACTTCATAAAACATTAGCCCCCGGTAATTATATTTTTGAAGCGACGACTGTTAAAAAAGAAGGTATGGAAACAGACAAAAATATTTTGATTTTTAAAATTAAAACATCTCAAAATAAAACCTACGATTATAAAGTTAAACTCATCAAAGGAAAAGATATTTTTATGCCATAAAAATCTATATTTGTATTTTTTTAAGATTATTGGGTTATGAAATTCAAAAATAAGACTAAAATTTACAATTTTTTTGTATTTTTGCAAAAATAAAATTTAAAAACAGATGAAAATGAGAAAATTATTTTTTGTATTATTAGTCATGGGAAGTTTGATAATCAATGCCCAAGACAAAAAAGAAGTCAAAGAAGGCTGGAACAACAATGGTGATATCAGTTTGATGTTTAATCAAGCTTCATTTGACAATTGGATTAAAGGAGGAGAAAACTCATTGGCTCTCAACGGTTTAATCAATTACAATTTCAATTACAAAAAAAGCAAAAATGTTTGGGATACCAAATTGATTGTTGCTTACGGTTTAAGCCATATCAATGATTTGACCAAAAAAACCGACGACCGTTTTGAGATTAATTCAACCTATGGTCATCAAGCATCTAAATTATGGTATTATTCATTTTTCGGAAATTTTAAAACCCAAATGACCGATGGTTACGATTATAGTGTAACGCCTAAAATCACGACTTCAAAATTATTCGCTCCGGCTTATTTGAGTTTCGGTCCCGGTATGTTATGGAAAAAATCGGATAACTTAAAAGTAAACTTTGCACCGGCTACATCAAAATTGACCTTTGTCATGGACGATGCTTTATCTGCTGCCGGCGCTTTTGGTGTAGATTCCGGTAAAAACTTACGTTATGAATTGGGTGTTGCTATTAATGGCTATTACAAGTTTGATTTAATGAAAAATATTTCAATGGAAAATATTCTTGGTTTATATAGTAATTATTTAGATCATCCGGAAAATGTAGATGTAGATTATCAAATGAATATGGTGATGTCTATCAATAAATATATCAGTGCAAATTTTGGTATTAATTTGTTATATGATGATAATGCTTTGCAAGACATTCAGTTGAAAGAAGTATTTGGTTTAGGTTTTAATGCCAAATTCTAAAAACTTAAATATTAATAAACATGAAAGGAGGCTGTCTCGAATTATTTAAGACAGCCTCCTTTTTCGTTCTTTGGGTTATTCGCTTAATAAGTATATGCTGAACAATAGGCTTGCTGTGTGTTATACCAATTTCAAATAAAGAATCATCTGAAAACAATTTAGTGTAAACAGTATAATTTGTTGGGTATAATTGCGTGTATAAGCAGTATTACATATTTTTTAGTTGATATGCTAGTTTCTTAATTTCAGCCGCCCATTCGTGTCGTGATTTGCTATCGTCAAAAGTGTGCCATGTAACCGGTTTACCAAAAATGATTTTTATGGTTTGATTTCTTTTTTTAAGCAGTTCTCTTGAAAGCCAGAACAACTCAATATTAGCCTTTATGCCCAATTTACGCCGCCAGCTTGCTACGCGATAAAAAGTTTTAGAGTTTTCGGTCGGAATGTAAAACGGCACCACGTCTTTTTGATATTTTCGGGCATATCTCACAAAACCACTGCGCCATAAGCCATCATCAGGTTTGCCGTTGTATTTACGCATCACTTCTCCGGAAGGAAACATAGTAACCGGAACCGAGTTGTCTGACAAACGCTCTTCAAGCAATTGCCGGTCTTTTTCTGTGATTTTTCCAAATACATTAATAGGCACTAAAATGCCTGATAAGGGTTTTACAGCCATCAAGACTTCATTTGCCGGATGGTTGATACTAGTAAAACCGGCTTGTTTTAACGCATGCACCAAAACAAAAAAATCCAAACCGCCCAAAGCATGATTACCGACAAAAATCAAATTGGTTCGCTTTGGAATATTTTCAAGTCCGACAACTTCAAATTTTAAATTCAACTCCTTATTAATGGCTTCTACAAAATCAAAATCTTGCAAATGTGACGTTTTTCGCAACAACTCATTCAATTCTTTTTCTTTAACCCACCAACGAATTAAATTGATGACAAAGCTCGGGATTTTGGCAATGTTCTTATTTTTTTGCGAACGAATGATTTTTTTGATGTCTATTTGGATGGGAGGCGGAAGTGAAGCATGGTCACCAGAGGCTTCGTTCCGGCTGTCACCAAAACGATACTGGTCAAAATGCGTTGTGTTCTTTTGTGAAAATGAGGATTTGTCAGGATTCATCAATTTCTTAGTGCTTTAATTTTGGTTACTGGATTTTCATCTGTTTATTTTTTAATTTTAACATTTCGGTTCCCGACTATTGTCGGGATAACCTTTGATGATTAAAATAATCATTTTTTTTTGTGTGTTTAATAATTATTTTGGTTCTACTGCAATTATTGTGGATAAAGATCTAAACCACCGTGAAAAAACAAGATAGCACTTCTAAAATTATTAAAGGTTCTATATCCTCTACCAATTGTTTTTATTTCTTGTATTTTTCCGTTTAATCTTTCTGCCATTGCATTATTAAAAGAACTAACCAAAGCATTCGTCACTCCTACTACATGTTTTAAGAATGTTTCGACCACTTTGTTAATTTCTTTTATCTGTTTATTCTTGGAATTGGCAGCCCACTTGTAGAATAGATAAAACGCATGTCGGGTTTCCTTTTCAATGCCGAATAAGTCTTTAAAGTTTTCTCTAACTTCCCATGCTTTACTTACATTGTAATTGGCATTTCTAATAGCTTCAAACTTAATGCGTTGTTTTTCAGTTAGATTGCATTGGTTTTTCAATAATGCCCATCTGCTGTTTCTTAATTCCTGATTACTCTTTACTTCCCGCCGTCTTACTTTATCAATGGCATCGTTAAGGTATTTTATCAAGTGAAATTTATCGTGAACGATTTCTGCATTGGGTAATTTTTCTTTTGATGCGGACATATATGCATCCCACATGTCCATACTTATTGTTTCCACATCGGATTGTTGTTGTGGAGTTAGAGATTTATCCAATAATTTTTTTGCAGAATCTTTTGTACGTCCTTCTTCTATGTCTATCACATACCCCCCTGCCGGACTACTTAAAACACTGACATAATGATGCCCTCTTTTAAATGATTTTTCATCAATACTTAAATGTTTTAATGACATATTCTGCAAATTCCTTCTTTTCAAACCTCTTTCGCAACTTTTATGAATAATGCTATTTATTACTCGAAAACCACAACGCATGAATTCAGCTGTTTTGGTTTGATTTTTTGTTATTTGCAATAAAGTTATTACCTGTGCTTCAAACAAAAAGGTGTATCTATCATGTTTTGATGCCCACGGGGGACTTATTGTTTTTACTTTATTTTGACCATCAATTATGCGTGGAAGTCTACATAAAATATATGTTTTATACTCCATTGTATCCAAATGACGCCATTTTCTCTGTTTTGCATGATCATATATCTTATAACGCTTATTATCATCACCGTAAGTTACTTCTTTTCCTACATATTTTATTTCTATGTTTATTTCTTTCAAATCAAAATCGGTAGTGATATTTACAACTTGCCAATGCTCATTAAGGTTTAGCAATAAATTAAAATACTTTGATAATTTATGTTCCATATTTTTTCTTCAAATTTATCATTTTCCACTAAATTTGCAGTAGAACCGTTTTTTTTTTTTTTTTTT
>JALVEJ010000012.1 GCA_027031025.1 Flavobacteriales bacterium
CGCCGGCATTGACGGCTTAATTATCCCCGATTTAAGTCCGGAAATTTATCAAAACCGCTATCAAGACATTTTTAAAAAATATGATTTAGGATTGGTGTTTTTAATTTCACCGACTACGTCTGACGAGCGTATTCAATTGATAGACGAGTTGAGTTCCGCTTTTATTTATGTCGTATCGAGTTCGGCAACCACAGGCAAAACAGGAGGCTTTGGGCAAGAACACTTACAATATTTCGAAAAAATAAAAACGATGCCTTTAAAAAACCCGACAATGATAGGTTTTGGTATCGATTCGGCTGACAAATATGAAACTGCTTGTCGGTATGCAAACGGCGCCATTATTGGATCTGCTTTTATTAAGGCTTTAAGACATGAGAATTACTTAAAAACTGCTTCTGATTTCGTTAAGAAAATTAAAAAGACCGCCTTATAGAAGCGGTCTTTTTAAAAAAATTAGCTTAACTAAATTATTTTTTAACAAATTTGGCTGTGTATCGAGTTTTGCCATCTTGTAACTTGACAAAGTAATAACCTTTGGAAAGATTAGAGACATTAAGTTGTAACTTTTTCGAGTTAACAGCTTGTCGCAACACTTCTTTTCCGTTTAAATCATAAACATAAGCAGTCGTATTTAAATGTTCCGGTAATAAAATATTTACAAGTTCGGTTGCCGGATTAGGATACACTGTTACATTTACAAGATTTTCATCATTGACAGCGTTGGGTGTAGCGGTAAATTCGCCTGAGAAAATGCCACGTCCGTAAGTTGAGGCAAAAACTTTATTATCATCTCTTAATTCAATATCCGTAACTTTAACATTGCTCATACCGTTATAGGTAGGATACCAATTCGGATTGGCATCATTGAAGTTGGGTGTTGCCCAAACTCCTAGATCGGTTCCTATGATTACTTCGGTTGGATTCAAGGGATTAGGCATGATACAATTAACCGGCATATCGGGCAAGTCACCTTCTTTACTACTCCAAGTTGCACCGCCATCATTCGTATAGAAAATATTGGTTACGCCATAATTAAAGATGGTTATGTAAATTTCATTTTCATTTTGCCCAAATTCGATATCCGAAATACTACCGACAAAATCAGCGCCGGTTATATCACTGAAAACGGGATTGGTGTCAGCATTTTCTACTTTTAACAGATTGCCGTTTTGCAAGCCTACAAATAATTTGGAAGAATTAGTTGTATAAGGCGATACTTTTAAAGCTGTCGGAAAACTATGTAATAACGGGTCTTGAATAGTATATTTAGATATGGTTCCCAGCAAATTGCTATAACGGCGAATGGCGTAAGTATTACCACTTGCAGTTCTGGAACTATAATTAGTATATAAAATATTCAAATTGGAATCCAAAGTTTCTTGATTGATAAAGTCACCGTGTTGTGTGCCTTCGGAATTAACGGTTTTCCAATATAGAATATCGTAATTATATAACCGGATATTGGCGTTATAAACATAATTGGAAATACGATATCTATCCGTTCCGTCTTGGTCAAAAAAGCAATAAGCGCCGTCACCGCCTTGTGTTTCAACGGAATTAGCCACTTGTTGCGGGGCATTTTCAAACAATTGTGTGCCGTTGTCTTGTGCACCTGCCATAAAATAATCTCCTGAAAAAGCAGAAGTAGGCGCTACCGCCATATGATAAAATTGGGTTACATTATATTTATTATTGCGATGTTCAATGGTTGTGCCACCATTACTTGAGTATGCAACACCCCCGTCATTGCCAAACAAAATATGTTGCGAATCGGCAAAAGCAATACCATGTTGATCAGGGTGAATGATATTGGAAGACGTAAAGCCATAATATGATGAAATTTGTGTCCAGGAACCACCGCCATTTGTTGTTTTAAATAAATCTATTCCACCTACAAAAACGGTATCGTCATTATTAGGATCGGTTTCAATAACCAAATCATAAAAACCTTGTCCGTTTGTAAAATCACTCCCGCCGATATCTCCGTCGGAAGGCGTGTTAAAGGCTGTGATTGATGACGCAAAACCATCAGTTGTTTTTAAGCCGAGAACCGAACTGGATGAACCGGAATATTGCACAACCAACAAATACATTTTGCCCGGATCCGATTTAGAAACTGCCAGTTCCATACGCCCTACACTATTAGCCGGCAAAACGACATTAAAGTTATTACCATCAGCCGATGACATAACAGCGCCGTTATCTGTTCCATTAACAGTGCTGCGCGTCGTAGTTAGCCAAATTTTGTTATCAGCGGCAATTTCCAAGTCAAAAGGGGTATAGTTTTTGCCATCAGGGGTTGCCGGCAATGTCACTTGTTGCCATGTAGCACCATTGTCGGTTGATTTATATAAACCTTGGTATCCTTCACCCATAACAGTAAACAATGACGCATCACCATAATAACTGTCACCTGCGGTGGCATAAATTTCGGTTACCCCGTTGTTGTTACGGGCTACAATATCGTTGATATGCGTAATACCAGGAACTAAATATCCTAAGGAAATATCGGTGTGATTGTTGGTTATTGTTGCCGTAATGGGCGTAGAATTATTCAAGGCATTCAAAATGGCTTGCCCGTCGGCTTTGGAAATCATGACTGCCGGTATGGTAATGGTATTATCGGTTCCACCCATAATAATCGGGGTTCCGGGCACATTGTTTATCATCAGAACACCGATAGCACCGGCATTTTGGGCATTTTTAACTTTGTCAACGAAGAAACAAGTGCCACGTTCAATGACGGCAATATTACCATTTATGGCTGCCGCATTAGCCAAAGGGTTACAGGCTAATGTAGGGTTGGCGCTCCCGTCATCAACTAAAACCAAATTGCCGGAATAATCATTAAAGGTTGTATTGCCAAAAGCTGACATCACGGCAACAAAATCTCCTTGTAAGTTGGCAGGAGAATTAATGGTTAAAGTGGCGTTAGACATAAATTGTGTGTCTCCATTTTTACCACCGAATACATGCTGCCAGGTTTGTCCGCCATCGGTTGAACGCCAGATGCCGTTTCCGTTGACAGCGCCACCGGTATAAGATTCTCCCGTTCCTACAAACATATTTTGGGTATTGTTAGGGTCGTAAGTTATAGAGCTAACTGCCAGATTGTTAGGAAGACTGGTATTATGCCATTCAGAGTTCGGGTTGGTAATATCATCATTTACCCACAGACCGCCACTAACGCCTCCGGCAAAAACCCGTTTGTGAGTCGGATCATTAGGGTCGAACATAACGGCTTTGGTACGCCCTCCGACATTACCCGGACCTCTTTCAATCCAAGGGCTGGAAACAATACCGGGAACACTACGCGTAGCATCACCGGATCTTATTTGCTTTTGAATATCCAACAATTTTTCCGGTGTCGGTCTGCCTATTTCCGGATTCATAGTCAATTCCCATTGTCTTTCTAAATATTTATTAGGCGGAATGCCTAATTTTTTTCGCTCTGCCTTTGTCAAAGTTTGTGTTTTGTTAAAAGGGGACCGGGCTAATGATGCCGCATGTTTCTGTCTCAATTCTTTGATGGCTTGTTTGTGTTCGTTGGTAGAACACGAAGTCAAAATTAAAGTGCCAAATACTAAAAGTAAGTAAAATTTTTTAAACATAATGATATTGCTTTTATTTTTATTATTTAAATAATGAAAAACAAATATAAAATAAAAGCTTATTTCGTCGCAATTAATTATGAAATTTAACAAAAAATAACGGCTTCATTAAAAGAATAAAAATTTTTTAAACCTAAATTGTGAATTTCATATCACTAAATTACCATTTTATCGGCTTATAGTTTGAAGGTATTTTAAAAGGGAAGCGTAAATCTTTATTCAAATTGATTTTTTTATAGTTCAGTTGGATTTGTTTATCCAGGGATTTTATGTCAATATGTGCCGGTAAGTTTTGATTTCCTATTTTTTGATAGTTTTGATATTTAAGTTGGGCTGTTGTTGTTTTCGTTTCAAAATAACCCGAAAGCATTTTATAAAACGGACTCAATTCCAGATTTTTGATTAAAGCATGATGAGGGATCAACCGGTAGCTTTTAGGAGTGGTTTTTAATTCAGTATTTGAGGGTTCCAAATCAGCAATCATATCTCCGGTCAATAAATTTTGTAAGTTGTTGAAATTGAACGATAAACCTAATTCTTTTTGCAACAATTGAAAATCTCCGTCATAATAAGTTTGATTTATTTTATTGTAATATTGAATTTTATCAGGCGTAATGTTAAATTTCACAACCGGAATACCTAAAAAATTAAAACTTCCCCAAATAATACTGTCTTTGAGAATACGGACTTTTCCATTACCCGAAAAACTTTGATTGGCATCGGTATATGAAATAACCATACGACTTTCAAAAGTTTTGGCAGAAAACCGGTGTTTTTTCACCTCACGCAATAATTTTCCAATACGCATTTTACGGGTCCGGTCGTAAGTTGTTTTTTGGTAAGATTTACAACTTGTCACCCCCCATAAAACCGCCAGTAATATAAGAATGCTTTTTTTCAAAGTTTTTCTAATTTTTGTTGATAAAGCTTGGCTTTTCCGGTTTGTTTTAAAGCAGAAAATATAGCGATATACTGTTGATAATAAGCTTTTAACATCTCTTTGTTACCGATTACAAAATCCATACCCATATCAAGGTAATCGATGGCATCATGATATTGTTTCAATCCGGTGTATGCCTTTGCCATATGTAAATAGATGTTGGCATCATCGGGGCGTTGTTCTAGTGCTTTTTCGCCTTTTTCAATTAATTTTTGATATTTTTTTTGGTTGTATAAGTTTTGCAACTCAATGTTGTTTTCAGCTTCCTTAGGCTTCAATTTTGGTTGTGTTTGCACGCGTAACCGGTTGCGTTGGACTTGCCGGTATAAATCTTGTATCAAATACTTGTTGTGAGCTTTGGCTTCAAAATCATGTATAAGTTGATAAAGTGCTTTTGGGTCGGTCTGTTGCTTGATTTTTATCTCGATAAACAATTTTTGATACCATTTATTATTCGGGTTATATTTTTGGGCTTGTCTTAAATAAACTAAACTTTGGTCATAGTCTTTCAAATCGAAATAATTTTGAGCTATTTTAAAATATATGACATCATTATCAGGGTCTATTGACAAGCATTGTTCAAACAATTGGTTTGATTGTTGGTAATTGTTTTTGAGCCGTTCGGTCATGGCATCATAAAAATAATCGTCAAAGGCGTTTTTTTTAGGAACTTTTTGCGCCGGTAATTGCCAAAGACTTATCCAAAAGATTAATACCAAATATTTCATAACCTAGCTTTTGCAATTTTTATTCCAAAGTTGAATAATCGCCGAGGTTCAGGCTTTCAAAATTACCGTCGTAGCGGACAAAACTGCCAATCATCGAATTTTTTAAGTCGGCGTTTTTGATAGATGTGTTGTTTTGTATTAAACTGTTTTGTATGTTGGAATTTTCAATTTTGCTGCCTTTACCCAATGATACGAATGGACCAACCGAACTATTAACAATCTCGACATTATCGGCTATATAACAAGGTTCAATTATCTCAGAATCAACAACTTTAATGTTTTTTGAAATCAAATTTTTGCCTTCATCAAAATCATATTTGAGGACTTTGGCATTGGTTTCAACCGCCACCTTAGGATTGCCGAAATCCATCCAATCGGACACTGTGCCGGGTTTAAAAATCAAACCTTTGCGTTTCATATTTTCAAGAGCAGTTGTCAGTTGGTATTCACCGCCAACACGAATATCTTGGTCAAACAAATATTGAATTTCCTCTTTAAGTTGTTTGCCATCTTTAAAATAATAAATCCCGATAATGGCCAAATCGGACACAAAATGTTCAGGTTTTTCGACAAAACCTTCTATTTCATTTCTATCATTGAGCTTAACCACCCCAAAGGCTTCCGGTTTATCTACTTTTTTGACCCAAATAATGCTATCGGCTTGTTCATCCAAATCAAAAGCGCCTTTGAAAAGCGTATCGGCATAAGCAACGACTACCGGTCCATCGAGTAAACTTTTGGCACTGTATATGGCATGCGCCGTGCCAAGTGCTTCGGTTTGATAATCTATTTGTCCGGTAGCGCCAATATCAGAAGCTATTTCAAGAAGTTGATTTTCAACATCTTTCCCAAAACTTGGTTTGATGATAAACGAAATTTTATCAATAGGTTGTTGCATCACTTGGGCAATTTCTCTGACCAATCTTTCGGCGATACTTTTGCCGGCAACCGGAATCAGTGGTTTGGGCGTTTGCAAAGTATGTGGACGTAAACGGGTACCAAGTCCCGCCATAGGAATAATGATATTCATATACTCAGGTTAAAAAATTTATTTTTTTGATTTTTTAATATGTTTGTGTCGTTGCGGATAAGGTTGATAATCAACATCTTGGTTAATCGTAAAGCTTTTAATCAAATTGCCTTTTTGGTTATAAAAATCTATTTTGATGTGACGGTCTTTACCTTTTCCGACAATGTTAAAGATAGCAAAATTACGTTCTTCTATCAAAGTTCCGGGGATACGCAAGCGATTGGGTTCGTTTTCGGCATGGGTGTTAGGACCGGAAGTAAATGGCGAAACGGTGACATCCCAAATTTTTGGGAAGCGGTTGCCGTTATCCAACAAACTGATTTCGGTCATGTGGCGGTCTCCGGTTAAGAAAATGACATTTTTAAGTTTTTCTTTGTAAATAAAATCGATTATATCTAAACGTTCTTTGTCAAAACCATGGTTTGAATAGGTTTCAAAATTGCGGGCGGTATTTAAAAATTGTCCGCCCATTACGATAAATTTGAAACGGGCTTTACTAAACACCAAGGCTTTTTTAAGCCAATCCAATTGCTCTTTACCCAAAATAGTTTTAGGGTCTTTGCTAGTTAAAGTATTCGGGTCGCGATAGTATCGGTTGTCGAGTAGGAAAAATTCGGCATCGTTATAACTAAATTGAGAGGTGGCGCTTTTAAGTCCGCTGACATGTTTGGGGTTTGCCCAAAACAAATCAAAAACTTCAATAGCGGTATCTTTGTTCCAAAAGCTGCCGTCGCTGTCATTGGGTCCGAAATCGTGGTCGTCAAGAATGGCATAGTGCGGGACCGTAGCAAACAGTTGTTGTTTTTCTGGAATTGACCAATCGTGTGTATAACGGTAAATCATCCCGCTTTTGCTGTCCCATTCATTTTGACGCAAGTAAATATTATCGCCGTCCCAAATCATAAAATCAGGTTTTTTATAGGCGATATTTTGATAAATTTCATATTGTCCGCCGTAAGGTCTGCCGGCGCGGTCAAAAACCGGATCATTGATATAAGCACCCGAGCCGAAAGCAAATTTAAAATCGGAAGGCGCATGATGATAAGCCCATACTTCTTGTGTTGTAAACTGCGTAGGATAGTCAAAACGGATTTTTTTGCTGTTGATATACAATTGATAATTGTAGGTTGTTCCGGGTTTTAAGCCGTCAATTAAGATATGAGCCGTATAACCGTCCGCTTTTTTGGTTTTAACTTTTGCGGAAAACATTTTGGAGTCCGGATTACCCGCTTCCCAATAAGCAAATTGGACAGTTGCCGGTTTTTTGGTTTGAGCCCAAAGTTTAATATCGGTTTTATTGACCCGGCCAATCATCGGTCCGCTTTGTAACAATTTTTTTTGCGCGATTGTTGGATTGATGGCGGCTAAAAATCCAAGAATAAAAAGTATTTTTTTCATGTTTTTTATGTTTATCTGTTGATCTGATGTTTGATTTTGATGTCGGTGGCTTCGATACGTCCTCGCGTTGCTCGAAACACTCAGCCACCTTAGTTCCTATTTTTTTTCTTTTTTGTCTTTTAATTTCTCTTTTAACATTTTAATAACTTGACTATTTTGTTTGGCAACAAAAAAGTCGGGAAATATTTTGAGCGCTTCATCATAATATTTGAGAGCCATTTCATAATTGTGTAAATCGTAACTGGTCTGTGCCATTAAATTGTAAAAGGCGGCTTTAAACGGCACGTTTTGAACCGCTCCTTTTTTGGGTCCCGGAAAAGTTACAAAAACTTTATCGGGAAATTTTAAGTTTTCAGCACTTTTTAAGGTTGCATAGGCTTCGGCAGAACGTTTGAGGCGTTGTTGCAGTTGGGCTAATTTGTAAGCAGACAACACGTCCTTTTTAAGGGCATAAATTTTTTCATACACAGCAATAGCCTCTTTGATATCATTGAGGTTTTCTAAGCAAACCGCTTTAATTTCCAATATGTCAAGTGTTTCTTTTTGTTGCAAAATTTGGTTTGAAACTTGCAGACATGACACATAATTCTTTTGATTAAAATAGATATAAGCCAAGCTATCTATAAATTTTGATTGATCGCCTTCTATGGCAATAATAAGATAAATGGCATTTTTAGCGGCGTCTAAATCATAGTTTTTTAAAGCGTCTTTATAAATGTTTTTTTCTAGATTGAGCAAATCCTCTTTGTGTAGTTTTTGACCAAAACCGGAAAGCACCCCAACTATAAGAAGGCTACTTAATAACATATTTTTTATCATAACATAAAATTTAGGTTAAACAATTTCGGGTTCAAAGGTAAAGAAATTAGATGAAAATAAAAAAGCGTAATTTTGGTTGAGGAATTAAGGAAAAGCATTGTTGAATATCTCAATGGAAATCGGGTCATATCGATGATGGGAATGCGATGCCAAAAACAACTAGATATTAGTTCAAAATCATGAAATCTTGGCTGTTTTATTTTCAAATAATTTCACCTCTTCGGGGTTCAATGGTGTGTTTTTTTATTATTTTATCTATAAATATACATCCCTTGGGGTTCTTTATATATGAAGCCCTAAGGGCTGATTTGTAATAAAACCATTAAAACAGAATCATCGAAACCTCAAAAGGATGGCATTATTATCTAAGGTATTAGTAATGTTCCTCACCTAAATCGATATAGAGCCATTCCTTTTGATATAAAGTGTTCCGAATTACAACTTTCTACTCATTTCAGTCTAAACTTCAAATATGTAATGGCTTTTCCTTGCTGCAAGAACTGTTTTTCGTAAAAGGTTTGCACTTCAACGACTTCTTTTGGCGCTTCGGCATTGACATAAATATCATGATGTGCCATCAAAATTTCATGCCCCAAACCCTGTAACAATCCGATGGTATAACCGTGCAAAAATTCGCTGTCGGTTTTAAGGTGTAACAAGCCGTTTGCTTTCAAAATATGTTTATAACGTTTTAAAAATTCCGGATTGGTCAGCCGGTGTTTTGTGCGTTTGTATTTGATTTGCGGATCGGGAAAAGTTATCCATATTTCGGATACTTCGCAGGAAGCAAAGGCGTTTTCAATTAACTCAATTTGCATTCTGATAAAAGCCACATTGTTGCGTTGTTCTTGCAAGGCGGTCTTAGCACCCCGCCAAATACGGGCGCCTTTGATGTCTATTCCTATAAAATTTTTATCGGGATAGCGTTCTGATAGCGCTAATGTATATTCTCCTTTGCCACACCCCAATTCTAAAACTATCGGATTATTGTTTTTAAAATAATCTTTGTTCCAACGCCCTTTCATTTCAAATTGGTCTGCCAATAATATGTCACGTGACGGCTGAAACAGATTGGAAAAAGTTTCATTTTCCTTAAATCGTTTTAATTTATTTTTACTTCCCACTTTTTCTTAAATTTAACGTCACAAAAATAGGCAATAATGCGCCAATCAAAAAATATTTTAATCGCACCGCTTAATTGGGGGTTGGGACATGCCACCCGTTGCATTCCTATCATCAAAGATTTGCAGCGGCAAGGATATTGTATCATCATTGCTTCCGATGGCGACGCCTTAAAATTATTACAAGAAGAATTTCCCGAACTTGCATTTGAAAAACTTCCCTCCTATAATATTACTTATGCCAAACGCTCATGGCTGAACCGGTGGCATTTGTTCAAACAATTACTACACATCATCCGGACGGTGAAACAAGAACGGCAATTAACCGATGAGCTTATCAAAAAATATGATTTGGATTTGATTATTTCCGATAACCGTTTCGGGATTTATTCTCCGAAAATCAAATCGATTTATATCACGCACCAACTCAAAGTTCTGTCCGGTTGGACAACTAAAATAACAACTTGGATTCATGCCAAAATTTATAACAAATATGATGAAATTTGGGTGCCGGATGTAGCCGGTGAGCCGAATTTGAGCGGTAAATTAGGACATTTTTCAAAATCTAATAAGCTTAAAGTCAGATATATCGGCATATTAAGTCGGATGAAACCAAAAAACTTACCTAAAAAATATGATGTTTTAGCCATTCTGTCCGGCCCGGAACCGCAACGTAGTCAATTGGAAAAAAAGATATTAAATCAATTTAAAACTTTAAACCTGAAAACTGTCCTAGTTCGAGGCATTGTTAACAAGAATAAAAAAGTTGAAAATCAACATAATACAACAATATATGATTATATGACAGGCAAGGAATTGGAACAACTTGTCAATCAATCCGAAGCGGTTATTTGTCGCTCGGGATACAGTTCGGTAATGGATATGGCAAGTATGCGCAAAAAAATATTGATGATACCGACACCCGGGCAAGATGAACAGGAATATTTAGCCCGACATTTAGCCCAACATTTTCAAATAAAAATTCAAAATCAACATAAACTTAATATTTCAAAAAAAACTCTTGCCAAATTACATTTGATTAACATCAACATTAAAACACAAAAAATTAAACATTTATTTACTTAAACTAAAAACATTTTTTTGTAAATTTGAGGACAATTTAAAAAAAACCTAAGTTATGAAACACATTTACCTACTTTTAACCTTTTTAGTGGCTTTGACCGGCTTTGGACAAGGCACACCGATTATCACCATGATTGCCGATGGCGACGAATCCGGAGGAACACCGGAAGTTTTGGAAATTTACGCCAACGGAACCGTTGATTTTACCCAATATTCTTTACAAAATCAAACCAATAGTGGCACTACTTGGGGGCACGATTTTGATTTAAGTCCATTAGGAACCGTTACAGATGCTTTTGTATATGTTTATTCTAACAAACAAAACTCTACCGATGTTTTTGCTTTAAATTACCCGAGTGTTACAACTAACAAATTAGATGCCTCTTCCGCTTCTATTTTAAATATAAATGGTGATGACCGTGTCAGAATTATTGAAACAAACAGTGGTGCTGTTATTGATACCTATGGTGTAGACGGACAAGACGGCACCGGAACTGCTTGGGAATATAAAGACGGCTATGCCAAACGCTTAAACGGCACCGGTCCCGACCCTGTATTTGTAGAAGCCAACTGGGAATTTCACAATGGTGGCTTAAACGGACATGGCGCTGTTCAAGACGGTACTACTTATGAAAGTATTATTGGTGTTGGTACTTATACGCCACCAACCAGTGTTAGTCCGGTTTTGGCTATTACTTCACCTACTGCCGGTCAAGTTTTTTCTCCGGTTACAACCAGTGTTGATGTTGTTTTTACCGTTCAAAACTTCACGGTTGGCAACCCCGGAAATGGTGTTGATGGTCATATTCATTGGCGTCTCGATGGGGGGTCTTGGAATATGAAATATGACACAAACCCAATTACTTTAAACGGATTGACTTCAGGCAGCCACACGGTAGACTTAAAGTTGGTAGACAATAGTCACAACGATTTAAACCCTCCGGTAGCAGCTAATGTCACTTTCGAAATAGCTACTTATACTGTGGTTCATACCATTGCAGATTTAAGATCCGGTAATGTAGGAGATTATTATCATTACGACGGCGAAGCTTTCACTATAGGTGGACAAACCTATCAAAGTGGTTCAATGAAAGGATACGCACAAGATGCAACCGGTGGTATTTTGGCTTTTGTTCCATCCGGAATGACTACCAATACCCCAAATTTAGGAGACGGTATCACCGATGTAAAAGGTCAATTAAAAGATTTTCATGGTGTTTTAGAAATTGAATTAACCGAAGATTTCGTAATGACCGGAAACAACCAGCCTCAAACCCCACAAGTAGTGACTTTAGCTGACTATAATGCCAACCACGATGATTATGAATCGGAATTGATACAATTTAACAATGTAACCATAGACCCTAACGGCGACACACAGTTCCAATCAAATACAAACTATAATGTTACCGATGGAACTGATACGGTTGTTTTAAGAACCGCTTTCTTTGACTTAGCCGGCGAAAATATTCCTACTAATAGCGTTAATATTACCGGAATCGGTTCGGAATATAATGGCACTGCACAAATTTTCCCTCGTGATATTAATGATATTGTAGATGCTAATGCTATAGCTGAAAACAATATAGATGGTCTGGAAGTTTATCCTAACCCTGTTATTAACAAACAAGTTTTTGTTACCTCTGCTTCTGCTGATGTTAAACAAATTATTATATACAATGTTTTGGGCAAAGCCGTTTATCAAACTGAAATCAATAATGGTCAAGCTATCAATGTCGGACAATTAAAAGCCGGAGTTTATATGATGAAAATCATTGAAAACGGTCAAGTCGGTTTACAAAAACTGATCATTAAATAAAATATTTGATTATTACAACTTAAAAGACTGTCAATATTTTTGGCAGTCTTTTTTTTGTAAATCCGGCAAAAAATATATATTTGTCAATAAAATAACGCAACCCCTCACACCAACATTAGACTATGGAAAAAAATCAAAGTTTTAAAAACTTAACTCACACACAGAAAACACACCTCTTACAGCAATTGGTTAAAATGGCAAAAGCCGATAAAATTTTCAAGTTTGTAGAATTTAAATATCTGACTGAAATTGCTGAACTGATGAATATTTCCGCTTCACAATTAGACGAAATTATTGAATCTGACAAAGTAGGCGATTTGCCCCAAACTCTATTGGAACGTTCCAGACAACTTTACCGGTTAACCGTCATGATGATGATAGACCATATCATTACCAAAGAAGAAGTTGTTTTACTTAAAACTTTTGCCGTTGAAATGGGTTTGCAAGCAGCTGGTGTTGACGCCATGATTGAAGCAATGAACCGGAACAAAGGCGGTATGTTGCTTAATGAACAATTGATAGAAATTTTTGGTATAGAAATGAATTGAAGTATATGAAAATTGAAGAAAAAATTTTGCTGATAAAGCAACTATACAAGATGAGCAAAGCTGACCAAAAAATTGATAAAGCGGAATTGAATTTTTTGTATGAATTGGCCTTGACGCTTGAATTGCCTTTGGAAATATTGGAAGATATTTTTGACGAAAAAACAATCTATTTAAAGGAAAGAATACCGGCAAATTCCGTGGAACGCATCATTCAGATTTACCGCTTGGCACTAATGCTAAATATTGATAAACATGCAACAATTGAGGAAGTGAATATGTTGAAAAATTTAGCCATTGAACTCAAACTACCTCCCGAACCGGTTGATACAATGTTATCAGAAATATTCAAAAGTAAAACCGGCACAATTGCCCCGGAAAAACTTTTTGAAATATTTAAAATAACCGGCAATTAAAAAAATAGCTTTTTATTCTTTAAAAATTAGGCTCTATATCGGTCTAGGTGAGTAATATATGTAATATCTCAAAGAATAATGTCCCCCGACATTTGTCGGGTTTAAAGATTTTGTTTAATTGTTTTATTATAATAATGTCAGCCCTAAGGGCTTATTTAGTAAACCCCGAAGGGGTGATATAATTATAGAAAATTATGACGTAAAAAACATAAACCCCGTAAGGGGTGAAATTATATAAAAAGATAATAACCATGAATGATTCTTAAACCTAATTTGTTATTACCTACACAAAACAATATAACCCAAAAATTATTTAAAAATTTAACAAATCCTGTATCAAATAAAAAAATATTTGTAATTTTGAGATACTAATCTAATAATAAAACTATTATGGGACTACTTGATTCATTTAAAAAAATGTTTGGTAAAGCCAAAGAAAAAGCCGAAGAATTAGCCGAAGACGCCAGCGAATTGGCAGAAAAAACAGCGAAAATTGCTGATGAAAAGTTTGATAAAATATCAGAAGAATTAAAAGAAAGCACGAAAGATTTGCGTGAAAAAGCCGCCGATGTTTTGGAAGATGTTACCGAAAAAACCAAAGAAGTTGCCTCTGACGTTACCGAAGGACTAAAAAAAGCCGGTGAAGAGTTGAAAGAAGAGACAAAAGATTTGCGTGAAAAAGCTACGGAAATAACTTCAAAAGTTTCGGAAAAAGCCGGAGAAGTTATGTCAGACATTACCGAAACAGCCAAAAAAGCAGGAAGTGAACTAATGGAAGAAACAAAAGATATCCGTGAAAAAGCCTCTGATGTTATCGATAAAGCCACAGACAAAGCCTCAGAAGTTGCTTCAAAAGTAACAGATAAAGTTAAAGACTTAAGCGACAAAAGTGAAAATGGTGTAGAAAAAGCCGAAAATGAAGTTGTCGATAAATCTGAAAATGATGACGCGGCAAAAGATGCTTAATGAAACTATTACATATAAAAAATCGGGCTGAAATTTCAGCCCGATTTTTTTATGGATTATATTCGATGAAATACTTTAATCGTTCATTGATAGTAAAAACTCATCATTGTTTCGCGTTTCTTCAATACGTTCTTTGACAAATTGCATGGCTTCTATCGGATTCATATCGGCTAAATATCTACGTAACAACCACATACGTTGCACAGTTCGGTCGTCGTGTAATAAATCGTCACGGCGGGTACTGGAATTTTTAATATCAATAGCCGGATAAATACGACGATTGGCCAAATTACGATCCAACTGCAATTCCATATTGCCGGTACCTTTAAATTCTTCAAAAATCACTTCGTCCATTTTCGAGCCGGTATCAATTAATGCCGTGGCAATAATAGTCAAAGACCCACCATCTTTAATATTTCTGGCAGCTCCGAAAAAACGTTTGGGTTTGTGCAGCGCATTGGAATCTACCCCACCGGACAATACACGTCCTGACATGGGTTGTACGGTATTGTAAGCGCGTGCTAAACGCGTAATGGAATCGAGTAAAATGACCACATCCATACCACTTTCGACCATACGTTTAGCTTTTTCTATGACAATATTTGCCACCTTGACGTGTCTATCAGCCGATTCGTCAAAGGTTGAAGCAATAACTTCGCCGGTTACACTTTGTTTCATATCAGTTACTTCTTCTGGTCGTTCGTCGATTAATAAAACAATTTGGTAAATTTCCGGATGATTAGCTGCAATAGCATTGGCTAAATCTTTCAATAAAATGGTTTTTCCGGTTTTGGGTTGCGATACAATCATAGCCCGTTGTCCTTTGCCAATAGGCGCAAACAAATCGACGATACGGGTTGATAAAGTGCTGCGTTTGCCGGCAATATTTAGTTTTTCATCGGGGAATAATGGTGTCAAATGCTCAAAGGCAACACGATCGCGCACCACATCTGGGTCTTGATTGTTGATTTTTTTGACTTTTAAAAGCGGATAAAATTTCTCGCCTTCCTTAGGGGGACGCACTACGCCTTGAACCGTATCGCCGGTTTTTAAGCCAAATAAACGAATTTGTGATGGTGACACATAAATATCGTCGGGCGAACTCAAATAGTTAAAATCCGCCGAACGCAAAAAGCCGTAACCGTCTTGCAAAATTTCCAATACACCTTCGGCATCGATGATACCATCAAATTCAAACTCATCGCGTCTGTTTTTTTGGTGTTTTTGATTTGATTTGTTATTATTTTGTGTTTTTTGTTGATTGGTCTGTTGCTTCTTAGTTTGAGAAGTATTTTGTGGTTCGTTTTCTTTAAGACTTTCTTTTTTTTCCTCAACTACTGCGGGTAAATCTTGTATTGGCTGTTTGTTTTCGGGTTGTTTTTGATCTTTTGATGCTTGTTTGGATAGCTGTTGCTCAGTAGATTTTTCCTCAAATAAGGTTTGTTGGGTCGATTGGTTTTGTTGTCCCGTATCATCTTGTTGCTTCTGTTTTCTGGGACGACGTCGTCTTTTCTTTCGACTGTCATTCACAGAATCATCATTGCTCTGTTTTGTTTTTTGTTGTGCATGACTGTTTTGAGATTTGTGATGTTCCCTATTTTGACTTTGGGATTGTTGTTTTCTCGGACGTCCCGGTTTTTTAGCAATTAATTCTTCTTTTTTCTCGTCTAGTTTCAGTTCTCGGGCTTTTTCTTTTACAACATCAGGATGATCAGCTTGAAAATCCAAAATTTTGTAAATTAATTCCATTTTTTTTAAATGGTAATACTTTTTAATCCCGATGGTTTTGGCTATCTCTTGTAGCGCAACCAATTTCAGTTGTTTTAATGATTCAATATCAAACATATAAAATAAGGTATTTTGTTTGTTTTGTTTTTTAATGTTATATAACGTAAGAAAGATTCTTATAATTTTTACAATAAAATGACGATTGGTCTCTTGCAGATAAGTAATTATAGTGCAATAATATGAATTTTTTTTTATTCCATAACAATTTTATCTTATTTTTGTTGAAAATTTTATCAAATGCTACAACGAATACAATCGGTCTACTTGCTAATTGCCTTTATTTCAAGTATTTTTTACAGTTACTTGGCTTACACAAGTTCGTTTAAAGAAAATGTGTTTTTTGCGATTTCGGGCGGCTTCATATCTTTATTGATATTGATCAATATTTTTTTATATAAAAACCGGAAATTACAAATCAAATTAAATAATTTAACTATCTTTGTATTAATAGTTCTTTTGGGTTTATCTATATACCAAGTCGGATTATTATCCGGAGAAAAGTCATTTTCTGAGAAGGATATTAAGTTACTAGTTCCGGTCATTTCTATCGTTTTTTTACTTATCGCCAATAAGTATATCAAACGGGACGAAAGACTTGTAAAATCCGTTGACAGGATTAGATAAACGCAAAAACTTTGTACTAAAAGCCGTTGCTTTTTGCAGCGGCTTTTTTGTTATCTGAAATAAAATAATTTCTCAATTCCTCAAAATATTAACTAACTTTGCATCAAATATCAACAAACTAATGCCTAAAACTTTATACATTATAATATTAATAACAATTCTTACCCCCGCAAGCATGTTGTTCGGGCAGAATCCTGTTTTAGCCAAAAAATATTTTGAACAAGGCGATTTGGACAAAGCGGCTTACGAATACAAACTATTGGTCGATAAATTTCCTTACAATGACAATTATATTTTTAACCTGATAAAAATTTACCAATCTCAATCAAAATTTGATGCCGTTAACAAGCTCATCAAACAACATAATACCAAACAAAAACCACAGTATTTAGTCTATTTGGGATATAATTATCAAATGCAAAAGGACAGCATCAAAGCTCAAAAATACTATGATAAAGCCATAAAAACTGTCAAAAAAACACCTTACCGCGCTTATGCTGTCGGGCAAGCTTTTAAGCAATTATATCTGTTAGATGAAGCCTTACAAACTTATCAAATTGCTTTAAAACAGGGGCATAATGCCAACTATTTGATGCAAATTGCCCAAATTTATGCCGAGAAAAACGATTTGCCCAATATGATTAAAAGTTTTTTGGACTTAATCGAAAAAGAGCCGAAATATGCTTCGCAAGTCAAATATTATTTAACCAGAAGTATCTCGCAAGACCCCGAAAACGAAGCTAATCTTATCTTAAAAAATCAACTGGTGCGGCGCATTAAAGATACGCATGCAACTACTTGGTACCGACTACTTCAATGGCTTTATACCCAACAAAAAGAATACAAAAAGGCATTTTTACAACTCAAAAGTTTATACCGTAAAGGCGATGCCGAACTCAGCGAGATTTACCATTTGGCACAAACCGCTGTTTTTAACAAAAAAACCGGTGATGCCAAAAGTATTTTGCGTTTTTTGACCACACAAAATAAGGATTCGAATTATGCCGAATTAGCAAAACTGGAATTGTTAAAACTCGACTTAAAAAACATTTTAAATCCGGAACAAAAACAAAGCCTTGCGCAACAATTTGAAATGTACCTGCAAGAACACTGGTCACCTAAAAATCAAACGGATTTAAAAATCGCTTATGCCGACTTTTTGGCTTTTCACTTAAACCAAGCCAAAAAAGCTTTGAATATTTTAGACGGACTGGCACGCAAAACTTTTAGTCGCAAGCAACAAGCGGCTATCAAACTGAAGCAAGCTGATATTTTGTTGTATCAAAAAGATTTTAATCAAGCTCTGGTGCT
>JALVEJ010000013.1 GCA_027031025.1 Flavobacteriales bacterium
TTTGTTCTCATTTTCATATACTATTTATTTATTATTAATTGTTAATTTTTTGGTTAAAAAAAGCCGCTCACTTCGAAAAGTGAAGCGGCTACTCAAACAACACATAAGTGATTATGAAACACTTATATTATAGGAAACATTTTTTACAAGCCTCTATTTTTTGCTTAAAAAATAATCCAGGCTATATTTTCCGGCACCGTAAGCAAACAAAGTGAAAAGCATAATGGCATAATACAAGGGAATTTCAAAACCATTGTTGCCGGCTTCAAAACCATGTTTTAAATGGACGGTGGTTATGGCTACAAACATTACAAAAATTAATAATAAACTGATAACGCGTGTGCCTAAACCCAAAATGAGCAAAATGACTCCTAAAAGCTCAGTTGTTCCTGCCAAATAAGCATTCAAATAAGGAGCGGGATAACCCAGTGATTTAAACCAGTCGCCTATGGCAGTCATGTTTTGCCATTTCATCATGGCCGGTCCGAAAAAACCATAAGCTAAGATCAGACGTAAGAGTAAGAGTGCAAAATTTTGAGATTTGCTTCCAATTCGAGCTAAAATTGCGTTGAGTTGTTTTAATTTTGACATAATTATATTAATTTTAATTGTTAAGCTTTACCACATTTACCGGTGCCACATTTATCATCTTTTGATTTTTTATCATCTTTTGATTTTTTATCATCTTTGGCTTTGCCATCACCACATTTACCATCGCCACATTTGTTTTTGGCATCTTTGGCTTTGCCGTCGCCGCATTTGCCGTCGCCACACTTGGTTTTTTCATTGGCTTTTTTGTCGGAGGCTTTCGCATCACCGCATTTGCCGTCACCACACTTTAATAGATGATGATTGGAACTGTGTGCCATTTCAAATGATGGAACAGATTTATCAAGGTTGTTTTGATGATCTGTCATGGCTGTTAAGGATACAAATCCTATTAACAATAAACTTAAACCCAATACTAAATTTCTTTTGTTTCGTTTTGTTTTCATTTTTTTGTTTTTTTAAAATTTCTACTAATATAGTCGACCAAATGTAACATTCCTTACAATTTTTATCAAAATATTTTATCACAAACATAAAATATTCTTATAATTAATTGATTTACAAAAATTTACAACAACAAAAAAATGTGTAAGTTTAAAATAATTGATACAAGTAACGAAGTAAAATATCCTAATAATGGCACTATGTTGTTTGGTGTGGGTTACAAATTAGGGTCTGCTGAAAAACGTATAAAGTGTTAATGTTAATAATTATCTTATTAGATATGTTATACCATAATATGAGGATTTAAAAAAATCGGATAAACATTAAAAACCAACACTCAATCTGTTATAACTCTGTTCAGCAACATCACAATTTCGGAAAGAATCATGGCTGTAGCACCCCATATTTTGACATTTTCCACTTCAAAAGCTTTTAAATCGTATGTTTTACCAAAATAATTATGCCGGATATTGATTAATGGATGACGAAGTATGGGGGCAAAAGGCAATTCTAAAATCTTTGCTACTTCTACCGGATCCATAACAAATTCCGGCGTTTGTCGGGTAATAGCCAAATAAGGCTGCACTTGATAATTGCTTATAGGAATAAAAACCGGTGACAATGCGCGTTTTATTTGAATGTTTTCGGAAGCTATCCCTATTTCTTCCCGGGTTTCTCGTAAAGCAGTCTGTTTTAAGTCGGTATCAAAGGCTTCTTGTTTACCACCTGGGAACGCAATTTGCCCGGAATGATGTCCATTGTAGGTTTTACGCAATATAAAAACCATACGCGCCATGTTTTGTTTATCGGGATATAACAAAGCTAATACAGCAGACTTACGAGGCGGTTCCATATGTGCAACATCTTTAAAAATCTGTTGTCTAACCTCCAAAGGCATCATCAAACTATGAGCTTTTGCACCGGGCAAATCAAGATGCTCAGTTTGTTGGATAAGATATAAAACTTGCTCAAAATACATTAGGCTTTTCCTGAAAAATAATTGTAATCTTTCAAAATGGTTTCTACAAATTGTTTATGTGACATATTTTCGGGCTTGGTAACATCCAATAAAGTTTCTATTCTGCCGGTTAGAGTTTTTAAAATTTTATATTTTTTATTTTTTTGTGCTTCTGTAATAACGCTTTTAATTAAGCGAGCATCTCTGTCAGACAAATTTGCCACTTGTGAAAAAACAGGCGTATAAGCTTGTTCTATTTCTTGAAAAACACTTTGTCCCAGTTTGGTTTTTTGTTTTTCGGCAACGACAACTGTTTTGGCAACCAAATCGCCCAAACGTTGGGTTTTATCGGTAAACAACATCACTATTAAAGCCAAACCGGGTATGGTATTGACTTCAAACAGCCTGAAAATCCATCGAATTAAAAAATCGCCTAACTTAGGATGACTGTTATCGGTTTTAACAATTCTGATCTTTACCAATTGCTTCCCTAAACTTTGTCCGTTATTCCAGTATTGCAGCAAAGGATAATATAAAAAATAAGGCAACATCAAGACGCTGACAAAAGTCCAAGTTGATAAATTATTGTAAAAATTGGTCAAACTCAATAAATAAAATACAAAATAATAAAACAATGCTAAAAACAACATATCAAGTATAAAAGCAGCAAGTCGTTGTCCGACACCGGCTAAATTTTGTTTAATACCGATATTTTGCGCCGTTCTAATTTGAAATTCTCCCATAATTATTTAAAAAAATGAAGTAACAAATTTAATAAAATACTTACATTTGCACTAATTTATTGGATAAAAGTTCTATTAATATTAAATTAAGTTTAACAAAAATTACAAATGGTATCCATTGATGATAAATTTATTGTTTTCTAAGATTTAGAAAAATAAAGAATACAAAAATTTGACACAACCCGGTAGGTTTTAATAATCTACTAGGATTTTGAAAATAAACCAACATGAAAATTACTAAATATATTCCTAATTTCTTAACCTTACTTAACTTGATTTCGGGTTTGATTGCTTTGTTTTTTGTTTTTCAGCAAAATTGGACTATGGTCGGAATTTGGGTTTTTGCCGGCATTTTTTTCGATTTTTTTGACGGACTTGCCGCCCGTACTTTTAAAGTTTCCGGTCCATTGGGTTTACAACTCGACTCATTGGCCGATATGGTTACCAGCGGCGTGGTTCCGGCGTTTACTTTAAGTTTTTTGATTGCCGATGCTTTGGGTGTTTCCCTGACTCAAAATTTTGATTTTGATACCAAGCATCTGTTAGCTTTATCAGGTTTGGTAGTTGCTTTGGCTTCGGCTTATCGTTTGGCAAAATTTAATATCGACGAGCGACAAACTTCATCATTCATAGGCTTGCCGACACCGGCTAACGCTTTGTTTATCATTTCATTGGCTTTAATTATTAGTAGCAACGACTCCCCGGCTCTTGCACACCGGCTCAACAATCCTTATGTATTGATTGTTATAGCATTGTTGTCGGCTTACTTGCTAAATGCCGAAATACCTTTATTCAGTTTAAAATTTAAAGATTTTTCGCTTGCAAATAATTGGAAAAAATATTTAATTATATGCCTGACGGTTATATTACTCCCGATTTTAAAGCTTGTAACGGTGCCTATGATTATCATTTTGTATATTTTGATTTCGGTTTTGTTCAAGGAGTAAGACATGAAAGAAAAGAGTTTTTTTCGCTTCTGAGATTGCTCTGTTAAATGACTACTAATAAATGGTAAACTAAAACATGAAGTCTCTCATCAAACTTTACATCATCATCATTAGTGTTTTTGCCTTAATTTTTGCTTTGGTAAACTTAACGGGTTTACTAAGTGTAGCAGATATAAAAGCCTATTTGGAACAAATTGAGCATGCCGGTAAATTAAAAATCTTTGTTATCGTAGCAGTATTATTGGCATCTGATGTTTTTTTGTCGGTGCCAACTATCTTAATTGTTACCTATGCCGGTCATATCCTAGGATTTGGTTGGGGGTTATTGGCAGCGACAAGCGGCATGTTAGCGTCAGGCACAATTGCTTACTTACTTTGTCGTTTTTCTGGCACAAAAATGTTACGTATTTTAATAAAAGACAAAAAACAAATAGACGAAGTTAACCGGATTTTTCACCGCTTGGGATTTGGCATGCTGATTATTGCTCGTGCATTACCGATGTTACCGGAAGCCACCTGTTGTTTGTCGGGGATGATGAATTTTAATTTTTTGAAGTTCTTAGGATATTATTTTTTAGGAACACTCCCCTACGCTATTGTATTGACCTATCTAGGTTCCATTAGCAGCGCTGATAATCCGTATCCGGCGTTTGTCGGTATCGGGGTGGTTTATTTGGTTTTATATTTACTCTGGTTTTTCAAATTACGGCACTCACAAGCCCAAAGCTAAAAAATTGACGAAAAAAATTTGATTTATTTACAGAGTCGTTCTATTTTTGTAGCACCAATGCCACCTTAGCTCAGTTGGTAGAGCAGCTCACTCGTAATGAGCAGGTCGCGGGTTCAAGTCCCGTGGGTGGCTCTTGATAAAAAAAAATCGCCTTGTGACTTGACACAAGGCGATTTTTTTTAAATATCCTCATATAACCGCAAGCGATTTCTCAAATAAGCTATTTCGGATTTCAGGTCTTCTATTTGATGTAGTAAATTAACAATCACATCAATCCCTTCCAAATTAATATTCAAATCAAAGTGCAAACGCATAATTTTTTCCACATCTGGAAGAATGGTTGCATCAATCATAAGTTCATCAGCCTCTGATTCAAACGGGATTAAATCAAATTGGCGTAATTCTTCAAAAAACGAATCGGGAATTTGATACGATTCGCATAATTTATGTATGGAAATGAGTTGTTTAGTCATCTTATTTCAGTTTTGCAAGTTGTTCAAATAATTCTTTTTCTTTGGGTGTTAAATTGGTCGGTATTTTAACATTAAAAGTCACATACAAATCACCAAATTTACCCTCTTGTTTATAAACCGGAAAACCTTTGCCTTTGAGCCGGACTTTGGTACCACATTGCGTGCCGGGTTTAACTTTAAGTTTGACTTTTCCGCTCATGGTATCAACCATAGTTTCACCACCTAAAACCGCCGTATACAAATCGATGTCGGCTTTGGTATACAAATCATTACCAACCCGTTTAAATTTTGGGTCGTCATCAATGGCAAACGTAATATACAAATCGCCATTAGGCCCACCATTTATTCCGGGACCGCCCATACCTTTGATACGGATGGTTTGCCCGTCTTGGACACCGGCCGGAATCGTGATTCTGATTTTTTTACCATTGACATTGATAGTATGTTTTTGCGTCGTGTAAACATCTCTTAAACCCAAATGTAATTGGGCTTGAATATCTTGTCCTTTAAACCGAACATTGCGACGTCTTCCGGAAGCACCCGAAAAGCCACCACCAAACATAGATTGGAAAAAATCGGAATAGTCGGACTCATCATAGCCGCCTCCGCCAAATCCGCCAAATCCGGAAAAATCAAAACCGGCACTGCCGCCAGAGTAAGCTTGTTGTTGGGCGCGTTGTTTTTCTATTTCGTCTGCATGTTGCCAATGTTCGCCGTATTTATCATATTTTTTTCGATTCTCAGGATTGCTTAAAACTTCGTTAGCTTCATTAATTTCTTTAAATCTTTTCTCGGCTTCTTTATCACCGGGATTTAAATCGGGGTGATATTTCCGTGCCAGTTTCCTGTAAGCTTTTTTGATGTCGCTTTCGCTGGCATTTTTATCCACCCCCAATACTTTATAATAATCTATGTATGCCATATTATTTATGCGTTTTTATTAAAAA
>JALVEJ010000014.1 GCA_027031025.1 Flavobacteriales bacterium
TTGATAATTTTATTAGGTCGCCCCTATGGGGCTTTATCGAATTGTAATGGTATTATGTTCTACAAACAGGACGCCCCTATGGGGCTAAAAGAAATATTTTAATTTTTTTATAGTGCGTTTGCCCTGATTTTGATTACCCACTATATTTGACAAAGAGCCAAAACTTTTTTATATCGACAAAGCAAGGAATAAGCGACGAGGAATCTGTTTTTTTGTTTCAATTAATTTAGATTTCTCGTCCCTTTATTTCCTGGCGTCAGTAAAGTTCTATCAAAATGATACTTCACTACTTTCTTATAATTTTTTGCCATAAGCCAAGTCGCCGGCATCACCCAATCCGGGGACTATATAGCCTTTATCATTGAGTTGCGGATCAAAATCGGCAATCCAAAGATGGGTATTTTCGGGCAATTTTTGGTTAATATAATCCATACCTTGTTGAGAACCGATAATTGAGATAATATGCAAGGCTTTGGGTCGTCCGAATTGCAACAATTTTTCATAAACCGCCACTAAGGATTGTCCGGTTGCCAGCATAGGATCGACTAAGATTAACACTTTGTCTTGAATGCCCGGCGTAGCTACATAATCAATTTGAATATGAAAATCGTCACTGTTATCCACATGCTGTCTATAAGCGGAAATGAAAGCATTTTCAGCATTATCAAAGATATGTAAAACGCCCATGTGCAAGGGTAATCCGGCACGCAATATGGAAGCCAATACCACTTGGTCGTCTAAAACATTCATTTGTTTAATACCAAGAGGAGTCGTAATTTTTTCAGGTTTGTAGTTCAAGGTTTTACTCAATTCATAAGAAATGATTTCGCCCATTCGTTCAATGTTGGTGCGAAAACGTAGTGAATCTTTTTGGATTTCTTGATCTCTGATTTCGGCAATAAATTTATTGAGGATGGAATTTTGTTTAGATACGTGATGAATAATCATAGTGATAAAAAATTAAAATAAAACCCCAATTAAAAATAATTGAGGTTTGTTAGATTAACGTCTATTGTTATAAATATTTAAATAATACAAAAGTGTTGCCAATGAACTTAAAGCGGCTACCACATAAGTGCGCGCTGCCCATTTCAGTGCGTCTGCAACACCGCGACTTTCTTCCCGGTCTACAATACCTTTATCAATCAACCACTTTTTAGCTCTGTTGCTGGCATCATATTCTACCGGCAACGTGATAAAACTAAACACCACTGTTGCTGCAAACAATAAAATGCCGATTAACAGCAACTGCGGAAAACTTTTTACCAATAAGATGCCGGCTATCAATATCCATTGTACAACCGAAGATGAAAACTGCACGACAGGGACCAAAGCTGATCGCAACTGCAACCATTTATAGCCTCTGGCATGTTGCACGGCATGACCGCACTCGTGTGCCGCAACGGCTACAGCAGCCACACTATTTGAATCGTAAACAGGTTCACTAAGATTCACGGTTTTTTTTACCGGATGATAATGGTCGGTTAAAAACCCCGGTGTTGAGACGACTTTAACATCGTGAATACCGTTGTCCTCCAACATCATTTGGGCGACTTCGGCACCGGTATAACCTTTCTTTAAACGGATTTTACCGTAGTAATTAAATTTGCTTTTAAGTTTGCTTTGAACAAGCATGCCTATTAAAGCAATCAATCCTATTAAAATATATGCTCCCATATCAATTAAAATATTTATGGCAAGATACAAAAAATATCAAATCTTAAAAAATTAGGATTAATTTAGTAATTTTGAAAACCGATAATATAAATATATGTTGAACCAAAATTTAAATCCGGATAAAGAGCATTTACCACAAGCTGATTTAGAGATTGAAAAGAAACTTCGTCCGTTGAGATTTGATGATTTTACAGGACAAGAGCAAGTGATTGAAAATCTAAAAGTTTTTGTGCAAGCGGCTAATCAACGGGGTGAAGCTTTGGACCATACTTTGTTTCACGGACCTCCCGGATTGGGAAAGACTACTTTGGCGCATATTTTGGCAAATGAATTGGATGTGAACCTGAAAATTACATCCGGTCCTGTTTTGGATAAGCCCGGTGATTTGGCGGGCTTATTAACAAACCTTGAAGAGCGCGACGTTCTATTTATTGATGAAATACACCGGTTGTCTCCGGTTGTTGAAGAATATCTGTATTCGGCTATGGAAGATTACCGGATTGATATTATGATTGAGAGTGGTCCCAATGCTCGAACAGTTCAGATTCATTTAGAACCGTTTACATTGATTGGTGCCACAACCCGTTCCGGTTTGTTAACGGCGCCTATGCGGGCGCGTTTCGGAATTAATGCGCGGTTAAATTATTATACCAAAGAACTTTTGACGCATATCGTGCAGCGCAGTGCCGGTATCCTCAAAGTGCCTATTACTATGGAGGCCGCTATCGAAATAGCCGGTCGCAGTCGTGGAACACCTCGGATTGCCAATGCGCTGTTGCGTCGCGTCAGGGATTTTGCCCAGATTAAAGGTGATGGTAAAATAACCATCGAAATAGCCAAATATGCCCTCAAGGCGCTCAATGTCGATGAACACGGACTAGACGAAATGGATAATAAGATTTTGACTACAATTATTGATAAATTTAAAGGCGGTCCCGTTGGTATCAGCACTTTGGCAACTGCGGTGGGTGAAAATGCCGAAACCATTGAAGAAGTTTACGAACCGTTTTTGATTCAAGAAGGTTTTTTGATGCGGACGCCTCGCGGACGTGAAGCTACAGAATTGGCCTATAAGCATCTCGGTAAATTTAAAAATCCTGAACAAGGAAGTTTGTTTTAAATCATGTCTAAAAATATTTTAATTTTTTGTGCGCATCCCGATAAGGATAGTTTTGCTTTAGCATTGGCGCAAAAGTATTACGAGGGTGCTAAGAATAAAACGGATAAGGTAAAATTATACAATTTAGCCGAATTGGACTTTGATTTGAATTTAACCCGTGATAAAAAATACGGTCAGCCGGTTGAACCGCTCTTGCAACAGATTCAAGCAGAAATTTTAGATGCTGATCATTTGGTGTTTGTGTATCCCAATTGGTGGTCCACTTTTCCGGCTATCCTTAAAGGTTTTATTGATCGTGTTTTCACCAAGGGCTATGCTTATGATTTTATAGGCAATAATCCTATTCGCAAGCCATTGTTAACCGGTAAAACGGCACGTATTATGGTGACGATGGATTCGCCTTTATGGTATTACAGGTGGATAATCGGGGCGCCGGGACATAAGGCAATGAAAAAAGCTACATTGGAATATTGTGGTATCAAGCCGGTGAAATTTACCAATTTTTCTCCTATGAAAAACACAAGTGTTGAGCGCCGGAATAAGTATTTGAAAAAAGCTTATAGATTGGGGCAAAGTTTGAGTTGAAACAAGTTAATAACCACATAAGACACATAAGAGCACATAAGAAAAAATCCTTATATGAACTAATGTGACTTATGTGTGTGTTCCGACAAAGGTTGGGTACTAAAAAATAAAACATAATATTTAACCTAATAAGACACAAAAGATTACAAAAGAGAAAAACTTATATGAACTTATGTGACTTATGTGGTTTAAAATTAAAAAACTTGAAAATAAACAACAGACAAAAAGAACAAATCCGGCAAAAAGCGTTCGAATTGGGTTTTAACAATATAGGTTTTGCCCAAGCCGATTTCCTTTTCGAGGAAGCTGAAAGATTAGAAAATTGGCTCAAAAAGGGCTATCACGGCAAAATGTCGTATATGGAAAACCATTTTGACAAACGACTCGATCCGCGTTTGTTGGTGCCGGGGGCTAAATCGGTCATTTCGTTATCTTACAATTATTTCCCCAAAGCACAACAATCCGAAAATACTTATAAAATTGCTAAATATGCTTACGGCAAGGACTATCATTTTTTACTTAAAGACAAACTGCGGGAGTTGGTCAATTTTATCAATACAACGATAGGCAAGGTTGAAGGGCGAGTCTTCACCGATTCAGCGCCGGTATTAGAGCGGGCTTGGGCGCGGCGTGCCGGCATCGGCTGGGAAGGTAAGCACAGCTTAATTATTCAAAAAAACAAAGGCTCATTTTTCTTTTTAGCGGAAATCATATCAGACTTGGATTTTGAAACCTACGATACAGCATTTCCTACCGACCATTGCGGTACTTGCACCAATTGCATTGAGGGCTGTCCGACCGAAGCCATTCTCGACAACAAAACCATCAATGCCAGTAGGTGTATTTCATATTTAACCATTGAACTGCGCGACGAACTACCGGCAAATATGCGCGACAAATTCGAGGATTGGATGTTTGGTTGTGATATTTGTCAAGATGTGTGTCCGTGGAACAAATTTAGTTTACCGCACAATGAACCGTTCTTTGACCCACATCCCGATTTATTACAAATGACTAAACAAGATTGGGAAGATATTACCGAATCGGTTTTTCGTGATATTTTTAAAAAATCAGCCGTAAAACGAACAAAGTTTAGCGGATTGAAGCGGAATATTGATTTTATTAAATTATAGTAATCTCTATATTTGCTACTTTTTCAAAATTTTGATAGCATAAATTTTACCTTGTTTATTGGTCAGTTTATCACTACGCAACCAAGGGTTCAGAAGTTTTAATTCTTTGTAAGTCATATTATGTGCTTTGGCAAACAATGCCAAATCTTCTATACTGTTATCTACTTTTACTTCATAACTGTCGTAAGGTGTGTATAAATCGTCTTGACTAAACACAAATCCAAAATCTTTGGGATGTTCCAGAATATGTTTCAAAGCAATGATACGAGGGACATAGCGAGAAGTTTCGCTGTTTAATAGTAAATCATAGTAATTATTAACCCTTTGACGTTCTAATTCTTTGGCAATTTTGTTCATACCGGCATTATATGAGGCAGCAGCCAGTGTCCAAGAGCCATATTGTTGTTTGGCTTTTTTGAGATATTGACAAGCGGCAACGGTGGCTTTTTCTAAATTGTATCGTTCATCTACCTCGTCGTTGATTTCAAGTCCTAATTCTTTACCGGTTTTTTTCATGATCTGCCAAAAACCTTTGGCGCCTGCCGGCGAAGTAATATTTTGTAATCCGCTTTCGGCTACTGCCAAATATTTAAAATCATCAGGAACACCTTCACGTTTTAAAATAGATTCTATAACGGGAAAATATTTATTTTTTCGTTTTAACAGTAACAATCCGTTTGATTGCCAATATGTATTGACTAATAATTCCCGGTCGATGCGTTCTCTGACGTCTTTTTGTTTAACGGGAACAGGTTCATCAACAAGTTGTAATGAATCCGGTATGGGGATAGCATAAACTTTATAATTGTTCAAAAAACCGTTTTTAACGGCTTCTTTTGAATAAGGGGCTGTTTTAAAATTATAACCGGCAACACCCGTAATAAGTAAACCGAGGATTAAAAGAATTATTTTTTTAGGCATTGATGTGATATTTTTATCAAAAATAAGCATTTTTTTTACAGATTTCAATATTTTTTATGTTTTTTTGATGCAATGAAGGCTGTTTTTGAAATGATTTCATGTTGGTTTTTCGATAAAGGTTTTATAACAATAAAATTGGGACTGCATATCATTCAATGTTTGCAGAAACAAAAGAATTAGTATAAATTTGAAATAAATATTAATCAAATAAAATGTCCAAAATATTTACCTTATTAACCGGTATCATCATCGGTGTTTTACTGACCTTATGGTTTCAAGAACGCCAAAAAAACGAAGAGATACATCAACAAAGTCAGGTTTTGTTGGAAAATGTCAAACATTTGAACAAAATGGTGGTTGCAGAAGCTTATTACAACGAAGTCTATTCGTATAAAGACAGCGATAAATATCTGTTTGACTTGTTGCAATTTGACAAAAATGCCATTATATTGGTAACCGCCAAAGCGCAAATTTCTTATGATTTAAACCAAATGAAAATCCGTTTAGACAGCGTGCATAAAATCATTCATATCACAGACATTCCCAAGGAACAAGTTGAAATTTTTCCGAATATTCAATATTATGACTTACAACAAAGTTCTTTAAACCAGTTTGATAAAGACGATTTGAACCGGATAAATGCCGATGCCATTGCCAAAATTAAATCTCATATCGATTTGACCCGGCTGCGCCTAAAAGCCAAAAAACAACTGCTTGAAAATTTGCAAAACTTATATGCCCTCTCAAAAATCTATGGTTGGAAAGTTGAAGACAACCGGTTGAAAAAAAATCTGGAATCGGATTTGGTGCTTTTTAAGGATTGAGATTGACCAACCGGATAATTTTTAAAAATTGATTGGTTTTAAATCGATGTTTTATTCAGATTTCCGGTCCGGTTTTAAAATTTCAATGACAGACTCGGCTTGTGATTGGTCCACCGCTTTGATGTGTTGGGCAGCTTTTACAATGCTGTTTACATTTACATCCTTGCCTTTAAGCATACCGATGACGAAATTGTAATTTTTATCTTTACCCAAAAAAATAATTTCATCAATGCCGGTGGGTTCGCCTTGATAGGAAAACAAGACCTCATAACCTTTGTTATTAATTTTGGTCAAAGTTTTGTAATGCTTGCTATGGATTATTTTATGTGCTTTTTCAAACTCCAATTGTTTTTTTTTCGGTTCATAATTATTTTTATAAACCAACACATTCATTTTTTTAATGGAATGCACATCTTTAAGCGTTTCGGGGTCTAATTTTTCCTCATCAAACGTGACAATGCTTGCCGGAATATTCACCACGAAATAGTCGGCACTTTCTGTTGCTTTTACAAAATAATCTTCCAGCGGATCGGTTTTACAAGACGTTACAAGCATTAATAAAGCGCTAATTATCAGTATGTTATAAAGTTTTTTTGACATGATTAAGTTTTTTTAGGGAAAAATTATACCAAAAGGACTAACATATAGTTGTTTTTGGCATTATTTGCCTTGTTCTTCTTCTACCTTTTTCAAATATTTGCTGTCAATGATTTTAACTTTTTTGTTCAATTTTGACAGTTTTTTCAAATCGACTTTACCGGTAACCAACATGATAACGGTTTGAGGATTATTAGGGTCTTTTGATTTGAGAATCATAATCAATTCTTTGGCAATATGTGGTTGTGCCCCTTTGACAATATAGAATTTGACATTATTATCTTTGTCATTGATCCGCATCAATTCGACCATTTTCTTATCTTTGATATACCGGTTGGCATCATTGATAATTTGTTTGGCTGTTGCAGCATCTTCGGTCGAAAAAACTTTAAGCCCCGTTAAGTCACTCAAAACACTGATTTCTTCTTTGGCTTCGGCGCTTTCGGGTTCGATTTCTTTAAGTAATTTAAACATTTCGTCGGTTACGATGACCGAAGAGACTTGATCAACATCTTCGTATTTGTCAAACAAGCTTTGTGCAAAACTCGTTAGACTGATCATTAAACTGAATAGGAATATTAATTGTTTCATCTGTTTATTTTTTTAAATTTATCTTAATGTTCCCGACAGCCGTCGGGATAACCTTTGATGATTAAAATAATCATTAGGTTGTGTGTTTAATGATTATTTTAATCATGTCGGTTTCATTTTTCTTTAGTTTTTAAATTAAATACTTTTTTGGTGGTTTGTCCGAAAATACTTAATGCACCGGTTTTGTCCAAACCTTGTGATACATTGCGGGTAAATTTTTTAAGTTCTTTTTCGGCATCTTTTTGCTTTTGAGGATTTTGGTTTGATATATGAATATGCGCTTCTGCTCCATGCAAATTAATAACTGTTTTATGATTGTTTTGCAAAAGCCATACCAATCCTAATCCTATCAGTAGTGCCACGGAAGCCGCGTAATAAAAGCGTCTGTTAGGTTCAGCTTGCGGCATTTGAATGGGCTTCGGATTGCTTACCTGTTGCGCTTGGTTGATATATTGAAACAGCGGCTGGTAAGGCTGGTGAGCCGCAGCAACTTGACCGGAATGGAAATAGCGGCGTAATTCGGCTTCTTCTTGCAAGTTTGTTAAGCCTTCGAAATATTTATTAAGAATATTGTCGATGTGTTTGTAATCCGTATTCATATTGTTTAATTAAAGCGTTTTTTAAAGTTTTTCTAGCACGTGATAGTGCGGTTCTGATAGCATTTTCATTCATATCTAATATGTCGGCTATTTCTTTAAATTCATAACCTTCAATATCTCGCAATTGCACAATTAAACGTTGTTTTTCAGGTAATTCCATCATCAATTGTTCCACTATATTAACTGCTTCATGCGTCTCATATTGTTTCTCAGACGAAGGCGCTTTCATCATAAAAGCGACTGTATCTAACCTGTTTTCCTTGGCTTGTTTCGATTTTATCCGGTCCAGGCAATAGTTTCGAACGGCTCGCATAAAATAAGCGTCTGTATTGCTGATGCGATTAAACTGGTCGCGCTTAATCCAAAGTTTTGAAAAAACTTCTTGTACGGCATCGGCAGCTTCATCAGCTGAAATCAGCATCATTTTAGCCAATCGAAACATCTTGTCTTCCAGTCGTTTAACTGTATTTACAAATTCGAGTTGCGTCATTTTGGTTGGTCGTTACATAGGTTTAACGAATTAACTGAAAATTTGTTACAAGATAAGAAATTTGTGGCATGAAATTAGAAAGAGATTGACAACATTAAAAGAAAACATTGCCTTGTTAAATCTTGCTTTTAGTTATAAAAGAAAGCATGTATTATAACAATTCTGCCATAACATTGCCCTGTGCATCTATCGTTTTTAAATGAACTTTCTGTATGGTATTGACCAATTTTTCGTCATAAGGAAAGCTGACTTTGACATAATTTTCGGTAAAACCGAACATTTGTTTGTCTTTTTCTGCTTTTTCAAACAGAACCTCGCGGGTTGTCCCCAATTGAGTTTGATAAAAAGCCGTTAATTTTTTTGCCGACAAGCCTCTCAACATTTTACTACGCTTATTTCTGACAGCTTTTGGGACGACACCATCCATTAACACCGCTTCGGTATTGGGGCGTTCAGAATAGGTAAACACGTGCAGATAAGCTACATCCAATTCATTGATAAACCGGTAAGTTTCAAGAAACAAGTCGTCTGTTTCGCCCGGAAAACCAACAATCACATCCACCCCGATAGCAGCATCGGGCATCAATGATTTGATTTTAGCAACCTTTTCGGCATATAATTCTCGCAAATAACGGCGTTTCATACGTTTGAGTAAAGTATTGCTGCCGCTTTGTAGGGGAATATGAAAATGCGGAACAAATTTTTTGGAACCGGCAACAAATTCTATAATTTCGTCAGTCAACAAATTGGGTTCAATAGATGAAATCCGGTAACGTTTGATGCCTTCAACCTTATCCAAAGCTTTGATTAAATCTATAAATTTTCGGTTGGCGCCATTACTGTCATCTTTAAAAGTTCCGATATTAACGCCGGTAATAACGATTTCTTTTATGCCGTTACGGGCAATTTGGCGGGCATTTTCTACGATTTGTTCTACTGTTCCGTTTCGCCCCTTACCACGTGCCAACGGAATGGTGCAGTAAGTACAAGGGTAATCACAACCATCTTGAATTTTTAAAAAAGAACGCGTGCGGTCGCCGGACGAATAAGCGCTAAAAAAAGCCGTAGAATCTGCTACTTCACAAGAATGAATTTCAGCTTTTGGTTTTTTTGATAATTCTTGAATATAGTGTGGCAGATTAAATTTTTCTTCTATGCCTAACACCATGTCCACACCATTGACATCAGCCAGTTCTTCGGGTTTAAGCTGCGCATAGCAACCTATGGCAATCACCATAGCATCCGGATTGTGTTTTAAGGCTTGCTTAACATATTGTTTAAATTTTTTATCAGCATTGTCTGTCACCGTACAAGTATTAATCACATAGACATCTGCCTTGGTATTGAAATCTGTTTTTTCAAATCCGGCGGCAACAACTTTGCGTGAAATAATGGACGTTTCCGAAAAATTCAGTTTACAACCTAAAGTCGTAAAAGCGGCTTTTTTGGTTTGACTCATGGGTTAATAAATTTTTGCAAAGATAAGGCATTAGTTGAAAGTGGAAAGTTGATTTTACCTCAAAATAACTGGCTCTATGTTGTTTTGTGTGGATAATAATAAATTTGGTTCAAGAATCATATAATCATGGCGATTATCTTTTTAAATATAATTTCACCCCTTCGGGGTTCAATAGTGTGTTTTTTATTGTTTTATCTATATATCACCCCTATGGAGTTCTTTATATATGAAGCCCGAAGGGCTGACATTATTATAAGAAAACAATAAAACAAAGTCTTTGACCCCTACAAATGTCGGGGGACATTATTATTTGAGATATTATATATATTTCCCACTTAAATAGATATAGACCCAAATAACTTGACATAACACAATATAAAAATATGTTAAAAAAATCAGACAACAATTATTTTTTATAAATTTGACTCAAACTTAGGTAAATGAAATATTTTTTAACTACTTTTTTATTTTTCTACTTATTTGTAAGTCAAGCGCAACAACAATTTACTGTCAGCGGCACAATTACCGATGCCAAAACCGGCGAAAGTTTAATGGGCGTGAATATCTTTCTTAAATCTAATCCGCAAAAAGGTGTCGTATCTAATTATTACGGTTATTATGCTTTGCGTTTGCCGGCAGGCACTTACACTTTGGTTTTTAGTTCGCTCGGTTATGAACAAGAGGAAATTGTCATTGATTTACAAAAAGATACCAAACAAGATATTAAACTGATGCCTGTTTCCGAAACTTTGGAAGAAGTGGTTATCAATCAACAATCAAAAGTGCGAAATGTGCGTTCTACCGTATTGGGAACCCATCGGTTAAGTGTCAAATCTATTGAAAATTTACCGGTTTTGCTAGGCGAAAAGGATATCATCAAGATCTTACAACTCTTACCCGGTGTAAAACCTGCCGGCGAAGGGCAATCGGGTTTTTATGTGCGCGGGGGCAATATCGATGAAAATTTGATTTTGCTGGATGAAGCACCGGTTTACAACGCGTCACATTTATTAGGTTTTTTCTCGGTTTTTAATTCCGATGCCATTCGGGATGTCAAATTGTATAAAGGACATATTCCCGCCCGGTATGGCAGCCGGTTGTCGTCGGTTTTGGAAGTAAGAATGAAAGAAGGCAACAACCAAGAATTGCACGGACAAGGCGGCATCGGGCTGATTTCTTCACGTTTTACCTTAGAAGCACCCATTGTCAAAGACAAAGCCTCTTTCTTAATCTCGGGGCGACGCACTTACGCCGATTTGTTGATGAGAGCCATCAGCAGTAACCCGGATGTGGATAATACTAAATTATATTTTTATGATTTGAATATCAAAACCAATTGGCGTATCAACCCAAACAACCGCTTGTTTTTATCCGGTTATTTTGGACGTGATGTCTTCGGATTTGACGAAGAGCGTGACCAATTCGGTTTTTCATGGGGAAATGCTACGACTACACTACGATTTAATCATGTTTTTAACAACCGGCTGTTCTCAAATACATCGGTTATTTTTAGTGATTATAATTATCGCATCAAACTGGAAGAGCAAGGCTACACCGATTTTTACTTCAATTTAGGTGCCGGTATCCAAGACATTTCTTTAAAAAATGATTTTAATTACTATTTAAACGACCGGCATAAAATAAATTTTGGTTTTGATTTGACACATCACACTTTAAAGCCCAGTATGTTTGAGTCCAGTGAAAACAATGACGAACTTGAAGTATTAAATCTAAACAACCGCTATGCTTTGGAAAACGCTTTATATGCTTCAGATGAATATAGTATTTCTAACCGGCTAAAACTTTATTACGGACTGCGTTATACGCATTTTATCCATCTGGGTGGTGGTGAATATAATAAATATGACACATATGGCAATGTCGAATTTACTAAAAAATATGACCGATGGCAAGCGGTTAAAACATTTCACGGATTAGCACCCCGTATAAGCCTAAGCTATGCTTTTAATGACGAACAATCTGTTAAAGCCGCCTTTGCCAAAACCTATCAGTTTTTACATCTGATGAGTAATTCCTCATCGTCAAACCCAACCGATGTTTGGATGCCCAGCGGACTTAACATTCCGGCACAAACTTCCTATCAAACCTCTTTGGGTTATTTTAGAAATTTGAAGGACGGTCAATTGGAATTTTCGGCCGAAATGTATTATAAAATCATGCAAAACGTGGTGGATTACAAAACCGGCACGCGTATCACGCTCAATCCGGAAGTAGAAAAATATTTACTTTACGGACAAGGCAAAGCTTATGGATTGGAACTGCTGCTTCGCAAAAAACAAGGCCGATTAAACGGCTGGATTGCTTACACTTTATCCCGCTCACTCAAACAATTTGACGGGATTAATAATGGCCAATGGTTTTCTGCCCGTCAAGACCGTATTCATGATGTTTCCGTTGTATTGAGTTATAAATTGTCTCCCCGCCTCGACTTGGGCGCCGTTTGGGTCTATTACACCGGCAATGCCGTGACCTTTCCTGCCGGATTTTACCAAATAGATGGTCAAGAATATCCTTATTTTACAGAACGTAACGGCGGCAGAATGCCCGACTATCATCGTTTGGATGTATCTGTAACCTTGCACAATAAACCCGGCAAAAAATTCCGTTCCAGTTGGAATTTTGCCATGTATAATGCCTACGGACAACTCAATCCGTATATAATTTATTTCCGGCAAGATTGGGCTAGCGGTTCGCATACCCTTAAACCCAAACAAATAACCTTGTTTAGATGGGTACCATCGATAACCTATAATTTTAAATTTTAAAACTTATGAAGAAAATATTTTTAGTCATCATACTTTTTAGCTTACTAACCGGCTGTGAAAAAGATGCCGATATTCAACTCGATGAAATGTCACCTGTTCCGGTTATTGAAGGTTATTTGAGCAATTTTGCCCAGGATTCTCATTTTAAAATAACCATGAGTGCCGGTTTTAAACGGGATTTTCAAACTTATGAACCGGTAACCGACGCGCAATTGTCCGCTACCGATAGTCAAGGCAATATAATACATTTCTATCCGGACAATGAAGGTGTTTATAGAACAACAACCAATGCTATTCCGGGAGAAACCTATACCTTAAACTTAATAAAAGACTCACATCATGTAACTGCCCGGTCTACGATGCCTGACCAAGTATCCATAATCGATTTTGAATTTATCACAGTCACACAATTCAATGGTGACACAGACGAACAATTAAAATTATATTTTAATGACCCCGACAATCAAGTAGATTATTATATGATTGAAGTTTATAAGGATATAAATGGAAATTTTTACCGGCATAATGGACCATTCTATTTTGATGACAGTTCTTATAACAAAACGGAACATGCTATAATTTTGCACCGGGTCCATTATAACAGTGTAGGAAATTATAAGGTTAAATTATTTCATCTAAATAAAGCTTATATCGATTATCTTAATACCTTAAAACAATTAGGTGAAATGGATTACGGCGATAGTCCGTTTCAAATTGCGGTTCCCGGTAACCCCGAAACCAATGTGCGAGGTGGTATCGGTTATTTTGCAACGGTTGCATCTGACAGTTTGGTGAGAACTATCAATTAAAATACTTTTTAAAGCCGATTTTTATGTTATTGATTCTCATCATTTGGCTGACAAATTTAACCATAGCCACAGCTTTGGGTAGTCTTTTGCAAATGATTATTTTTAAAAATAAGCCTCAAACGATAGATTATTTGCTCTATAACGGATTATTTGCTTATATGTTGTTGATTTGGTTGATAACATATTTTACCGGTTTTGACTTATATTTTCAAATGACAAGTTTTATTTTGTCATTTATTTATCTCATTTTATATCCAAAATATTTAAAGGCTTTATGGCAATCATTTAAACACTTTCCCAAAATAAATAAAGCCATTTTTTTTATAACGGCTTCGGTTGTTTTGATGTTAAGCAGTGCATTTTCTACTCTACCGGATAATGAAAGTTACTACATTCAAACCATCCAATGGGCAAATGCGCAAGGATTGATTAAAGGTTTAATCAATATTCATCCGTTTTTAGGACAATTTTCTGGCTGGCATATTTTACAAGCAGGCTTCAATTTTCAAACTAATTTATTGATTTTTAACGATTTAAACGGGTTGTTTTTCTTGATATTTGTTTTTTATTGGCTAAAACGTTTTCAAAAAGCGGAATTTAATCAAACCTATTGGTTGGGATTATTCCCGGTCGTAATGCCTATTCTGATATTTTTTATTGATAGTCCTTCGCCTGATTTGCCCGTTGCGCTATTGTCTTTATTGGTTTTTGACTTGTTTATTCGAAATTATCAACAATTTAATCTGCAAGAATTTATCGAAATATTGATGTTGACCGCATTTAGTTTTTTAATCAAACCGACGGCTGTCATTAATCTCTTTTTAGTGGTCATTTTGTGGTGGCGATACCATCGTCAACTCTCCCGTATGTTTTTGAAAATTGTCAGTTTTGGTTTATTTATCGCAGGATTATGGCTAAGTAAAAATTATCTCATCACCGGTTATCTTTTTTATCCATTTGTTTTTTTGAGCGATGTGTTTAAACCCGCTTGGCAATATCCTCGTGAATTAATGGGTTTAATGGCGCAACTTGGCATGCAAGAAAACGGCGCAATAAATGCGCATTTTTCTTTATTAAAAGGTTTTGGAGATTGGCTCAGACAACCCGGTATTCATCAAATTGTCAATCCGTTGATGGTTGTATTGTTGCTAATTTTTCCCGTAGTTTTTATATCAAAAAAACAAAAAGTCAGTTTTTCAAATCCGTATTGGATTTTGTATTTGACAGGCTTGTTGTATTTTATCATCATTTTGTTTATCAGTCCGAATATCAGATTTTTCTTGCCGGTTTTTATCTTTTTAGCGCTCGGGGTCAAGTCTTTTTTAAGCCGGACGGTATTTTATAAATATTTCAATGCTTTTGGTTGGGTAATATTTTTATTTGGAGGTATTTACTGGGCAATCCATCAACATTGGCAGTTTAAAAACCTGTTAATTCCGCAACCGGTTTCTGTTTTCAGCCGTTACCATACAGAAACAGAAGGCAATTTACAATACCATTTTCCACAAGGTCAAAACTTATTTTGGCAAACAGGTGATGCGCCTTTACCCGCTGTGCATTTTAATCAAATTAATTATTTTAAAACCCGGTTTGGCATCGTTCCGCAAAAAAATCTTAAACAAAATTATTATTATAGCAAACCCGTAAATATTAATTAAAAGGTCTTGCTATCCTAAACCTAAATGGTCTTAATTTTTTAATGGCAAAAAAACTTTCCGGATGGTTATCCTATTTCAACAATTATTATAGTCTCAAATCACTCTGTTCCTTAGGGTAGATGCCTTTTACATCATAAATCAAGGCTTTATCGTGGGTGTATTTTTTCAAATCAAGGTTTTTAAATTCATTATGCGCTACAACCGCCAATACGGCGTCATATTTTTTGTCGATGTTTTTTATATCTGATATCAAATCCAAATCATATTCTTCTTTGACTTCTTCAGGCGATGCCCAAGGGTCAAAAACATCAACATGCATTTGATAATCTTGTAGTTCTCTTACCACATCAATGGCTCTGGAATTACGGATATCAGGACAATTTTCTTTAAACGTTATCCCTAATACCAAAACATTGGCATCTTTAACATTCAAACCTTTTTTGAGCATCATTTTAACCGTCTCTTGCGCGACAAATTGTCCCATACTGTCATTTAACCGGCGACCGGCCAAAATAATCTCGGGATTATAATCATATTCTTTTGCCTTATGTGCTAAATAATAAGGGTCAATACCGATACAATGACCGCCCACTAAACCCGGACGAAACGGCAAAAAATTCCATTTAGTGCCTGCGGCTTCCAAGACCTCCAAAGTGTCAATATCCAACAAACGAAATATTTTTGATAGTTCATTAACAAAGGCAATGTTAATATCGCGTTGCGAATTTTCAATCACCTTTGCCGCTTCGGCAACCTTGATAGATGAGGCTTTGTGTGTGCCGGCAGTAATAATACTTTTGTATAATTGGTCTATTTCTTCGGCAATTTCGGGTGTAGAGCCGGAAGTTACCTTTAATATTTTGGTAACCGTATGTTCCTTGTCTCCCGGATTTATGCGCTCGGGCGAATAACCCGCATAAAAATCTTTGTTAAATTTCAATCCCGAAGTTCTTTCCAGTATAGGCACGCACTCTTCTTCGGTGGCGCCGGGAAAAACCGTAGATTCATAAATGACAATATCACCTTTTTTCAACACTTTTCCTACACTTTCACTGGCTTTGTAAAGCGGCGTCAAATCCGGAATTTTATGTTTATCAATCGGTGTAGGAACGGTAACAATATAAATTTGTGCATCAGCTATATCTTGCAAATTATCAGTTAGCGACAAGCCTTTTTTATCAAAATCATTGACTAAAACACTTTTCAGTTGGTCTTCCGAAACTTCCAAAGTATCGTCCACACCTTTTTTAAGTTCGTCAACCCGTTTCGAATTGATATCAAATCCAATCACTTTAAATTTGGTTGCAAAAGCCGCTGCCAACGGTAATCCGACATAACCCAAACCGATTATAGCAATTTTTTTATCGTGCATAGTAAATAAATTTTAGGCAAGCATAAAAAAGCTTAATTTTGAACGACAAAGATAAAACTTATTAACATATTCACAAATGAAAAAACTTAGCATTGAAAACATTCTACGTATCTTTATCTGGTTAGTATTTTTAGTAGGCGGCGCCATTTTGAGCATCCATCTTGACAAGATTTATTTTTATGATTGGTTCAACAGCACAACTTTTCATGTTGTCACAATGATTCCGGGTTATATTTTGTTACGAATGATAATCAAAATCAGTCGACAAACAGGCCGATATTTGGCACAACACGGCAGAGAAGGCAACCTGCCGCCTTTAGAAGTCAACAAATTAGTTACAACAGGCATTTACGGCTGCATGCGTCATCCCATGCACTTCGGATTAATCTTTTTTCCTTTGGCATTTGCCCTGTTGATCGGCAGCCCTACATTTTTATTATTTGTCGCACCCCTCGAAATGCTATTGATGCTCCTGATGATTAAGTTTCATGAAGAACCACAAACCCGCAAAAAGTTTGGCAAAGCCTATGACGATTACAAAAATCAAGTTCCGTTTTTCAGTTTCAAATGCTTCAAAAAATTATTTGAAAAACCAACCGAATAAATATTTATATATTATTGGGGCGTTCGGGCGGGCTATCCGCTTATAGCTGCTTTGCGCCGCACTGTGGTTTTATCGGCGTTGCGGGGGCTTCCTGCGGTCGCCGCCACTCGCCGTAAAACCAACAGGCGCCGCTGCATCAGGCTATCGCTTCTATCCCTAACGCTCCGGTAAACGGTTGTGAATTCTACTACAAATATGTCGCACCTACGGTGCTCAGCGGCTGTTTATTTTTATTGTTTAACTATTAATATTCGCCGCCGCTCCATCAAAGTCTTTGCCCCCGCCGACATAAAAAAAACAAAAAAACCGGCTGTTTTATGCTAAAAAACTCAACAAAATATTGAAAATTTGAATGACGAATATTGAACACCTGTGCTGAGTCTGTTGAAGTGAGGAACGTTGATTTTAGAAATAATGGAAAGTAAAAAACGAAAGCTAATTACAAAGTAATAACAGAGCCAAAAATGTAAATCACTGAGTGATTTTATGACGTTCAGAACAAAATTGTACCGACGCATGAACCATAAAAGACATAAAAGACAAAACTTAAACAAATTTATAATCCCTATATTTGAACCCAGAAGGGGTGAAATGATTATAGTCAAATTGTGGAATAGTTTGATATAAACCCCGAAGGGGTGACATTAATTATATTGAGAAAGATTAGGTGAAGATAAACAGGCGGTGGAAGTAATTCCGATTTTTAAACCATTAAAGGTATAAAAGAGCATAAAAGACAAAACTTAAACGATAAAAAACTCCGTGTAACATTTCGGCAAGCTCAATGCATCGCGCTGTGGTGAAAGAAAACTCTATGGTAAAAAAATTATCATGTATAAATGTGTAAGGAAAAACCATTAAATTTGACTAATTAA